>DASUXS010000500.1:0-2338 GCA_036377855.1 Moraxellaceae bacterium | reverse complement strand
TTGGAGCGGCTTTAGCCGCGAACCGCCTTAGCCCAGCTCATTTCTCAGGCAGTCTTCCAGCGTACGCGAGCGGAATCGGAAGCCGGCCTCCAGCAGGCGCGAAGGCAGCACGCGCTGGCTGCCCAGGAACAGCGTGCTCATCTCGCCCATGGCGGTTTTCAGCACCACGGCCGGGATATGCAGGAAGGCCGGACGGCCCAGGGCATGCGCCAGCACCGCCGTGAATTCGGCATTGCTCACCGGCTTGGGCGCGGTGGCATTGAAGACGCCGGACTGGCTTTCATCCGCCAGCAGGGCGCGGATGATGTTCACCAGATCGCCCACGGCTATCCAGGACAGCCACTGTTCGCCCGTCCCCAGCCGTCCTCCAAGACCCAGCCCGAACACCGGCAGCAGGCGCTTCAGCATGCCGCCGGAAGCACCCAGCACCACGCCGGTACGCAGCAGGCAGAGCCGCATGCCCAGGTCGGCGGCGGGTCTGGCGGCGTTCTCCCAGTCCGCGCAGAGCTGGTGCATGAAACCGGCGCCAGGCGTGGCGTTCTCTTCCAGCAGGCTGTCACCGCGATCGCCATACCAGCCTATCGCCGAACCGGAAACCAGCACGCGGGGACGCTGTTCGCGCCGTCCCAGCCATTGCACCAGTTCTTCGGTGAGGGTGCTGCGGCTGGCCTGCAGCTGCTGTTTGCGGGCCACGGTCCAGGGGCGGTCGGCAATGCCTTCGCCGGCCAGGTTGATGACGGCATCCAGGGGCTGGTCCGGGGCCAGTTCACTGAGCTGGCGGATGATGCGGACCTGGCTGCTGCGGTCGGCATAGCGGCGCCGCGCCCGTTCGGGCTGGCGGCTGAGCAGGGTGAGGGTATGGCCGTCGATAAGGAGCTGGGGACAGAGGGCGGAGCCTATGAAGCCGGTGCCGCCGGTGATCAGGATATGCATGCGGAGGTAGGAGAGGGCCGTAAAGCCGCCCAGTTTAAGGAAGGGCGGGGGTGGCCGGAAGCGGGGTTTTGTCTATGGATGTTATAATATAACATTTAAGGATCACTCCCCGGCCTGGAGCCTGCCATGAAGTCGTCCTCCTCCTTCCCTGCCTCCGCTTCCTCGGGCGACCGCCTGCCCGTCACCGTGCTGTCCGGCTTCCTAGGCGCCGGCAAGACCACGCTGCTCAACCACATCCTGCGTAACCGCGAGGGCCGGCGCGTGGCGGTCATCGTCAACGACATGAGCGAAGTGAATATCGACGCCCAGCTGGTCAGCGACCAGGTGCAGCTGCGCCGTGGCGAGGAAAAACTGGTCGAGCTTTCCAATGGCTGCATCTGCTGCACCCTGCGCGAGGACCTGCTGCGCGAGGTGGCGGACCTGGCCCGCGCCGGCCGTTTCGACTACCTGGTGATCGAGTCCACCGGCATTGCCGAACCGCTGCCGGTGGCGGAAACCTTCACCTTCCGCGACAGCGACGGCGTCTCGCTGTCCGATGTCGCGCGCCTGGACACGCTGGTGACGGTGGTCGATGCCGTGAATTTCCCGCGCGATTATTTTGCCGCCCAGGGCCTGGCCGAAGCGGGCGTGGCGCTGGACGTGGAGGATGAACGCACGGTGACCGACCTGCTGCTGGAGCAGGTGGAATTCGCCGATGTCATCCTCGTGAACAAATCCGAGCTGGTCAGCGCCGAACAGCGCGCGGTGCTGGTGGGCCTGCTGCGCAGCCTGAACGCCACGGCCGCCATCCACTGCACCAGCCACGGCAACATCGCCCTTGACCAGGTGCTGGACACCCACCGTTTCGATTTTGAAAAAGCGCAGCAGGCGCCGGGCTGGCTGCGCGAAATGCGCGGCGAGCATGTGCCGGAAACCGAGGCCTATGGCATCCACTCCTTCGTCTACCGTGCGCGCCGGCCTTTCCATCCGCAGCGTTTCCACGACTTCCTGCAATACCCGGTGCCCAGCGGCCGCCTGATACGCAGCAAAGGCTATTTCTGGCTGGCGACACGGCCGGCACTGGCCGGCGTCATGTCACAGGCCGGCGGCATCCTGCACCACGGCTTGGCCGGACGCTGGTGGGCCGCGGTGGATGCGGCCGACTGGCCGGAGGATGAGGAATTCCGCGCGCGTATCCAGGAGAAATGGACGCAGGACAGCGGCGACTGCCGCCAGGAGCTGGTCTTCATCGGCCAGCATCTGGACGAGGCGCGAATCCGCGATGCCCTGGATGCCTGCCTGCTGGACGATGCCGAAATGGCGCTGGGTCCGCAGGGCTGGCGGCAATTCCCCGATCCCTTTCCCTCCTGGCAGGTGGACGACCTGGAGGGCTGAAGCCGCTACACTCGCGCCATGAAAATCGCCA
>DASUXS010000499.1:0-7629 GCA_036377855.1 Moraxellaceae bacterium | reverse complement strand
GACACGCCGCCGCGTTCCGCCGAGCCTTCGCTGGCCACCATGGAGGCCAAGCTCCGGGCGCTGGGCAAAGGCCGCATCGCTTCCATCATCGGCCGCTACTACGCCATGGACCGCGACAACCGCTGGGACCGCGTCGAGCAGGCCTACCGCCTGCTCACCGAGGGTGTGGGCGTACGCACCTGTGCCACTGCCGTGGAAGCGTTGCAGCAGTCCTATGCCGATGATGTCACCGACGAATTCGTGAAGCCTTCCGTGATCGCCCCGGCCGGTACGGCGCCCGCCGTGATTGGCGACGGCGATGCCGTGGTGTTCATGAATTTCCGCGCCGACCGCGCCCGCGAAATCACGCGTGCCTTTGTCGACGAGGACTTCACCGGCTTCACGCGCCAGCGCCGTCCGCAGCTGGCCGGCTATGTGATGCTCACGGAATATGCCGCCAGCATCAAAGCCCCGGTGGCCTATGCACCGGAAAAACTCAGCAACACCCTGGGTGAGTACCTGGCCAAGCTCGGCAAGACCCAGCTGCGCATCGCGGAAACGGAAAAATATGCGCATGTCACCTTCTTCTTCAGCGGTGGCCGCGAAGAACCGTATGACGGCGAGAAGCGCATCCTGGTGCCCTCGCCCAAGGTCGCCACCTACGACCTCAAGCCGGAGATGAGCGCTTTCGAAGTCACCGATGAGCTGGTGGCCGCCATCAGGTCCGGTGAATACGATGCGCTGATCTGCAATTACGCCAACGGTGACATGGTGGGCCATACCGGTGTCTTCGAAGCCGCCGTGAAAGCCGTGGAGGCGCTGGATGTCTGCATCGGCCGTCTTTATGAGGCCGTGCGCGAAGTCGGCGGTGAAATGCTGATCACCGCCGACCACGGCAATGTCGAGCAGATGAGCGATCCCTCCACCGGCCAGGCGCATACCGCGCATACCTGCGAGCTGGTGCCTTTTGTTTATGTGGGCCGTCCCGCCACGCTGCGCGACGGCGGCATCCTCTCCGATGTGGCGCCCACGCTGCTGACGTTGATGGGAGTGCCCGTGCCTGCAGAGATGACCGGCAAGACCATCGTCCAGCTCAAGTGAAGTTCTTTTTCCAGTGAAGTCATTTTTGCGTTCATGCCGATCTGAAAACGCCACGCCGCTGCTTCGCCAGGGCGTGGCGTTTTCATGGCTGCTGCTGGGGCTGGCCGTCTTCACGCTGAGCCTGCCCCTGCCTGTGCAGGCCGAAACCGCGAGGAAAACCACCGGCAGCCAGGCCAGCAGCAAGTCCAAGAGCGCGGCGCCCAAAAAATCCACGCAGAAAAAATCCGCCAGTAAAAAGAAGCAAGGCAGCAAGCCCGCCGCCCGTAAAAAAACCGGCAGCTCCAGCGCCGGCAACAACGCCCGCCATGACCTTGACCGCGTGCAGGAACAGATACGCTCCGCCGAACAGCGCATCAAGCTCACCAAGGAGCAGCGCGAACAGAAAGAGGCCGAGCTGCGCCAGGCGGAAATCGAGATCGGTGAGCTCAAGGGCAGTGTCGGCTCCGTGCAGCAGGATGTGAGCACGCGCGAACAGGCCCTGCGTCGCCTGCAGCAGCAGAAGGCCGAGCAACTGCAAAGCCGCGACAGGCTGGTCAACCTCATACGTGCCGATTTGCAGATGGCGCAGCGCCAGGGCGGCCAGGATTATTACAAGCTGCTGCTCAACCAGCAGGACCCGCAGCAGCTGGCCCGTCTCATGAAGTATTACGGCTATATGCAGCAGGCCCGTGCCGGCCGCGTGCAGGAGCTCAACAGCACGCTGGCACAGCTGGAAGACATCACCCGCCAGGAAGAGGCCGCGGTGCAGAAGCTGCGCGACCTGCGCGGCGAGCTGCAGCAGAAGCAGAGCAAGCTGAACGTGGCCCAGGAGCAGCGCAGCCGCGCCATACGCACGCTGAGTGCGCAGTTGGAAACCGAAGACGAGAGGCTGCGCAAGCTGCGCCAGGACCAGCAGGCCCTGCAGGCGGTGATGGACCGCCTGGCCCGGGAAGCCGCTGAGCGCGAGGCAGAACGTCGCCGCCAGGAACAGCAGCGCCTGGAGCAGCAGAAGCAGGCCCAGCAAAAGCAGGCGCAGCAGGCCCAGACGCCGCGTGCTGCCGGCAGCAAGCCGGAAACGGCGACGCGTCCCGTGGTGGAAGAAAGCCGTCCGGATTTCCGCGAGATGCCCTACAAGGGCCGCTGCCCGTTGCCGGTGGCCGGTGGCGTGCGCTCCAGCTTCGGCAGCGCACGCGCCGGCGGCCTGCGCTGGAACGGTATCGTGATTGGTGCTGCGGCCGGCACCTCGGTGCGGGCCATACGCCCGGGCCGTGTCGCCTTTGCGGATTATCTGCGCGGCTATGGCTTCCTCATCATCGTCGACCATGGCCGCGGCCTGATGTCGCTCTATGGCCAGAACCAGAGCCTGCAGAAAAAGGCCGGGGAGGAAGTGGCCGGCAATGAAGTGATTGCCACCGTGGGCGACAGCGGCGGCAACGATGCCGACGGCCTGTATTTTGAAATCCGCGTGCGCGGCCGCCCCAGTGACCCTGCCAACTGGTGCGCCTATCAGTAAGCCCCACCCTGCAGGCTTGGCCGGGGAGCGTTCTGCTCCTATGCTCGGCAGGCCTGACAATGGAGAACAACATGCGTTTGCGTCCGATGCCGTGGAAGTTGTTGCAAGCAGGAAAGGGCATGCAGCCTGGCTGGCTGCTGGCGGCCTGCCTGCTGGCCGTGCCGGCCTGGGCGGATGAGGTGGCGGCCCTGCCGGCCGCGGCGCCTGCGATTGCCGGCGTGGTGGAAGGCGAACGTCTGCCGCTGGATGACCTGCGCACCTTTGTCGAGGTGTTCGAGCGTATCCGCGCCTCCTATGTCGAGCCGGTGCAGGACAAGACCCTGTTTGAAAACGCCATACGCGGCATGCTGAGCTCGCTGGATCCGCATTCTGCCTATCTCGACAAGAAAGATTTCGAAGACCTGCAGTCCGCCACCACCGGTGAATTCGATGGCATAGGTCTGGACGTGACGCAGGAAGATGGCGTGGTGCGCGTGGTGGCACCCATAGACGACACGCCAGCGGCCAAGGCCGGCATCAAGGCCGGCGACTACATCCTGAAAATCGACGACAAGTCCGTGCAGGGCATGTCGCTGGCGGATGCCATCAACCTCATGCGCGGCAAGGCCGGCAGCAAGCTCAAGCTGACCGTGCTGCGCAAGGGCGAGGAACCGCGCGACATCGAAGTCGTGCGCGCCCGCATCGAAGTCAGCAGCGTCAAGGTACGGCCCCTGGAAGCCGGCATCTTCGCCGTCCGCATCAGCCAGTTCCAGATGCATACCGGCCGCGACCTGCGCCGCGAGATCGAAAAGCTCAAGGCCGATGCCAAGGTGCCGGTGAAGGGGCTGGTGCTGGACCTGCGCAACAATCCTGGCGGCGTGCTGGATGGTGCCATCGCGGTCAGCGACATTTTCCTGGATGGCGGCGTGATTGTTTCCACGCGCGGCCGCGGCAGCGACGGCGAGCAGGTGTTCAGCGCCACGGCGGGCGAGATGCTGCCGGCCGTGCCGGTGGTGGTGCTGGTCAGCGGCGGCACCGCCTCGGCTTCGGAAATCGTGGCCGGTGCGCTGCAGGACAACCATCGCGCGCTGATCATGGGTACCACCACTTTCGGCAAGGGTTCGGTGCAGACCGTGCTGCCCATCACCGCCGGCCGCGGCATCAAGCTCACCACGGCGCGCTATTACACACCCAGCGGGCGCTCGATACAGGCCGAGGGCATCAAGCCCGACCTGGAGGTGAAGCCGGCCAAGGTCAGCCTGCAGGATGGTGGCGATTTCTTCCACGAGGCAGACCTGCAGGGCCACCTGGACAATGAGGCTGACAGCGGCAGTACCGATGTCACGGCCGGCAAGGATGGCGCCGACCGGAAAGACGACAAGAAGGACGACAAGAAAGGCGGCAGGAAAGCGGCTGAAAAGCCCCTGATCGAGCGCGATTTCCAGATGGCGGAGGCGGTGAATGTGCTGCGCGCCGCTGCGCTGCTGCATCCGCGCCCGGCCCCTGGTGCCGACAAGGAACCGGCGCCGGCCAAGAAAGACAAGCCGGCGGTGAAGGGCAAGAAGAAGCCAGCTTGATTTTCCGCCTGGCAGGCCCTGAAAAATAAAAACGCCGGCATCGCCGGCGTTTTTATTTTCTATATTTCCGTCATTCCCGCGCAGGCGGGAATCTCTAGGCCAAAAAGCCGGCCTCAAACGAAGCCCTGCCCGAATTCACGAGATTCCCGCCTGCGCGGGAATGACGTTTAGGCGTTTTGGGAGGGCGGTGCCTCTTTAAAACTCATAACCCACGATAAAAGCCAAACTGCGATCCTTGGCTTTATACGATCCCGTTTTGACATCCAGGCCTGCATAGGGGTTATAGACGATATTGTTCAGGCCGGTGCAGTTGAGGTTGCAGCTGCTGCTTGATGGCAGATCATCCGTATCAACATTGTCGTACTGCTGGCGATAAGCCAATCCCAGGCTGAAATGCGCCGTCAGGAAATAATCATAGGAGGCGGAGAAGGCGTAGTAAGAGCCAGGGCCATCAACACCGATCATCGCTGAGTTGGAGTCTTCATAGTGGTTATAGCCACCAGCGACGCCAAGGCCGAACTGGTGCTGGCTGCCCAGGCGCTGCAAGTATTTCGCTTCCAGGCCGTAGCTAAAGACTTCGGTTTTATAAACGTAGGGGCTGTTGCTGGCGCCGGGGGCGAGCAGGTTGCTGGGAAGAGTTGAGGCGGGGGTCTCGCGGCGGCTTTTACGATAAAGACTCTCCACTCCGACCTGCCAATGCTCGGCAAAGCGCGCATGGGCATTCAGGCGGTCGGGCCCTGTGCTCATGTCCCCGTAGGTTTCGTCGTAGTGCTTGAGGCTACCGCCCAGGCTCAGACCAAAGTCCGCAGCCTGTACGGAAAACGTGGCGGCGAGCAAAAGCCCGCCCAGCAGATGGCGCATGGTTTTTTCCTTATTGTTTTAGCGACGCATTTCTATGCCGCGCTCGGCCAGGTACTGCTTGGCCTGCGGGATGGAGTATTCCCCGAAATGGAAAATGCTGGCGGCCAGCACGGCGTCGGCATGGCCCTGCAGGATGCCGTCGGCCAGGTGCTGCAGGTTGCCGACACCGCCGGAGGCGATGACGGGCACGGTGACGGCATCGGAGATCGCGCGCACCAGGCCCAGGTCGTAGCCGGCCTTGGTGCCGTCGGCATCCATGCTGGTGAGCAGCACTTCGCCGGCGCCGTCGGTGGTCATGCGCACGGCCCAGTCCACGGCATTGATGCCGGTGGCGCGGCGGCCGCCATGCGTGAAGATTTCCCACCGGCCTTCCGCGACTTTCTTGGCATCAATCGCGATGACGATGCACTGCGCGCCGAATTTGTCGGCCGCGGCCTTCACGAAATCCGGATTGCTGATGGCGGCGGAATTGATGCTGACCTTGTCGGCGCCGGCATTGAGCATGGTGCGGATGTCGGCGATCTCGCGTATGCCGCCGCCCACGGTCAGCGGCACGAACACTTCCGAGGCCATGCGTTCCACGGTCTTCACGGTGGTGGCGCGGCCTTCGTGGCTGGCGGTGATGTCGAGGAAGGTGATCTCGTCGGCGCCGGCCTGGTCGTAGCGGCGGGCGATCTCCACCGGGTCGCCGGCGTCGCGGATATCGAGGAATTTCACACCCTTCACCACGCGGCCTTTGTCGACGTCGAGGCAGGGGATGATGCGTTTGGCGAGGGACATGGAGTTTCCGGAAACGGGGTCGGGCGGGCGCCGATTCTAGCATGCCTCTAGCAGGTCATTTGCCCGCGCTTCTCCAGCCAGCGCCGCAGCATGGCGCTGAGTTCCACCATGCGCAGGGGCTTGCTGAGGAAGTCATCCATGCCGGCGGCCAGGCAGCGTTCGCGTTCGCCGGCGAGGGCGCTGGCGGTCATGGCGATCACCGGCTGCCGCACGCCGTTGGCGCGCAGGGCGCGGCTGGCTTCGAAGCCATCCATGCCCGGCATATGGCAGTCCAGGAAGACCAGGTCGTAGCCCAGGCCGCGCTGCATGGCTTCCACGGCCTCCAGGCCGTTGTTCACCACGCTGACCTCGCAGCCCAGGCGCTTGAGCATTTCCCGCACCACCAGCTGGTTCACCGGATTGTCCTCGGCCACCAGGATGCGGCCGGAAATGGGGCTGTTGTCCGGCAGCTGTGGGATCGGTTCCGGCACCGCGGCGGCGGCGCTCTCGAAGGGCAGCTCCACCCAGAAGGTGCTGCCCTGGCCGGGGGTGCTGAGCACGCCGATGCGGCCGCCCATGAGGTCGCAGAGGCGCTGGCAGATGGCCAGGCCCAGGCCGGTGCCACCGAAATGGCGGCTGATGCTGCTGTCGCCCTGGCTGAAGGGGGAGAAGAGGCGGCCTATGGTGTCGTCGTCCAGGCCTATGCCGGTGTCACTGACCTCGAAGCGCAGCCACTGCAGCTGGCTGTCGTCGTGCTGAACGCGGCGCCAGCACAGCAGCACGCGGCCCTGGTTGGTGAACTTCACGGCATTGCTGAGGAAGTTCACCAGGATCTGGCGCAGGCGGCCGGGATCGCCGAGCAGGGCGTCGGGGACATTGCCCACGCTTTCCTGCGCCAGCACCAGGCCTTTCTGGCTGGCCTTCTCCAGCAGCATGTTGATGGCTTCCTGCGTGGTCTGCCGGGGCTCGAAACGCAGATGCTCCATCTCCAGCTTGCCGGCCTCGATCTTGGACAGGTCCAGGATGTCGTTCACCAGGTGCAGCAGGTTTTCCCCGGACAGCCGCGCCAGCTCCACGAAGCGGTGCTGCTCTTCGTCCAGCGTCGTGTCCAGGAGCAGGGTGTTGAGGCCTATCACGCTGTTCAGCGGCGTGCGGATTTCGTGGCTGATCATGGCCAGGAAGTCGGTCTTGGCCTGGGTGGCGGACTCGGCCACGGTGCGCGCCTCCTTCTCGGCGGCCAGGCTGTGTGCCAGCGCATCCAGGGTGGCCTGCAGTTCGCGGGTACGTTCCTGGATATGCCTTTCCATGGTGGCGTAGAGCTGCACATTCTCCATGGCCACCGAGGTGGCATCGGCCAGCGCCTGCAGCACCTGCACTTCCTCGGGTGTGGCGATATGGGTGCTGGCCCAGTAGTTGCCGATGGCGCCAATGGGATCCATGGAGCGTATCGGCACCATGACCAGGCTTTTCACGAAGGTGGGGCGGTAGGCGTCATGCGGAATGCGGGCGTCGACATAGATGTCGGGGATGACGGCGGCCTGGCGGTGCAGCATGGCCCAGCCGCTGATGCAGGTGGCCAGGGGGAAGCGCATGCCCTTCCACAGCGGGGCGATGGCGTCCTCGTCGGCATAGTGGCAGAGGTCGCCATCGCGCAGCACGAAGGTGGCGCCGTCACAGCCGGTCAGCGCCCGCGCCGCCTGGCGCACGATGACCTGTATGGCCGGCAGGTCGCGCGCCAGCGACAGCTGCTGCAGGGTGTCCACCAGCAGGTGCATGGCGCGCATGTGGCGGGCTTGGGGGAGGGCTTCGTCGCTGGGCGCGAGCCTGATCATGGCGGTTCCCTGCTGCAGGGCGGATAGGGGATGCCGGCAGTCTAGCAGC
>DASUXS010000498.1:0-5290 GCA_036377855.1 Moraxellaceae bacterium | reverse complement strand
GCATTCTCGACCTGAAAAAGGTCTATCCCGATGCCGCCGTGCTGGTGCATCCCGAATCGCCGGCTTCGGTGGTGGAAATCGCCGATGCCGTGGGTTCTACCTCGCAGCTGATTGCCGCCGCGAAAAACCTGCCCAACCAGCAGCTCATCGTGGCCACCGACAAAGGCATTTTCTACAAGATGCAGCAGGCCGCGCCCGGCAAGGAATTCATCGAGGCCCCGACCGCGGGCTCCGGTGCCACCTGCCGTTCCTGCGCGCATTGCCCGTGGATGGCCATGAATGCGCTGGATAATCTTGCGCATGTGCTGGAAACCGGCAGCCAGGAAATCCATGTCGATCCGGCCCTGGGCCGCAAAGCCATCATCCCCCTGCAACGCATGCTGGATTTCACGCAGCAGATGAAGCTGGCCACCAAAGGCAATGCCTGACGCCCGCTGACAGAAAAAAGCCCGCTGCTGCGGGCTTTTTCTTTTCAGGCAGACCACTTCATTCATTGGCAATGATGATTTCCACGCGCCGGTTCAGCTGGCGGCCGGTAGCGGACTTGTTGTCCGCCACCGGTGAGGATTTGCCCTTGCCTTCGGTGCTGATGCGGGCGGCATCGATGCCACTGGCCACCAGGTTGGCTTTCACCGCTTCCGCGCGCTTTTCCGACAGCTTCTGGTTGAGCTCGTCGCTGCCGGTGCTGTCGGTATGGCCTTCTATGGCCACCTTGCGTTCCGGATACTGCGTGAGGAAGGCGGAGAGTTTGTTCAGCGTGGTGGTGGCGCTGCCCTTGAGCTCGGCCTTGCCGGTGGCGAAGAGCACGTCACCCAGCGTGACCACAAGACCGCGATCCGTCTGCTTGGCATTCAGCTCGCTGATCTGGCGGCGCAGCATTTCCGCCTGGGCGCGGGCGGCGGTGGCATCGGCGCGGGCCGCCTGCGCTTCCGCGGTGCGCGCATCCAGCAGCAGCTGGTTGCGCTGCTCACCCAGCTTGCGGAATTCCGCTTCGGCCTGGCGCTGTTCGGCCTGCACCTGGGCCAGGTCTGTCTTGCTGTTGGCCAGGTAGACGAGCTGCTCCACATCGCCTTTTTCCTTTTTCGAAGCGGCCGCCGCTTCGGCGGCACTGACGGCCTTGTCGGCATCCGCCACCGCGGCGGGCGCGTAATCGGCCAGCTTGGCATCCCCCTGCAGCGCGGTGATTTTGGCGCGCGCGGCGATGACATCCGGATTTTCCTTGGGCGCGGTGGCGCAGGCCGACAGCAGCAGGGTGGTGCTGACCACGGTGACCGGAACAAGTGTGGATATGAGTTTCATGATTAGCGCACTCCCTTGTTCCGGCTGATTTCGGACTGCAGCGAGCTGATGCTCTGGCGCAGCTCTTCCACGGCGGCCTTGGCCTTGGCGCTGTCCGATTTGGCCAGCGCCAGTTCGGCATCGGCCTGTGCCTGTTCGGCGAGGTTGCGCGCCTTCAGGTAGTCCTTGGCCGTGACGGCTTCCTTGGCGGTGGCGAGCTTGTCGCGGGCATTGCTGACATTGACCTGGGCATCCAGCGGAATGCTGGCCTGGTCGAGTTTGCTGACAGCCTGGTCGGCGGTTTTCAGCTGTTCGCTGGGAAGGGGAACACTGCTGCAGGCAGCCAGTCCGGCTGCCAGCAGACTGGCGGCAAGTACCCCTGTGCCATTCATTCTCATGATGTCTCTCCTTGGCTAATGGCGGACCGGAGACAACAGGAAATCCGGCCCGTTCGTGGATTGGACAGGATAGGACAGGATGCGAAAAAAGGGATTTCTGGGGTTTTCTGTAACCGGAGTATTACGGCGGGGAGCAAGTCCTCGAGAGATTTATTGCCAATAGGAACGAACGTGCAATGCCTTAGGGCCGTAAAAAAAAAGGAATAAAAAAAGGGCGGCCCAAGGCCGCCCTGTCAAGACAGGATAGGAATCACTTGGCGCTGCTGGCCGCCTTGCCGACTTCGGCGTTGAAATCGGTGATGCCTTTGAGCGCACCGGCGGTGTAGGCCGCGCGATCCACATTGAAGACATATTCCGCCGAGCTGGAGTTGATGCTGCCGGCGCCGCTCAGCATGGACAGGCCTTTGCTCAGCGCATTCGCCGCCGTGGGCGTGGTGTCGGCGGCCTTGACCAGCTCACCGGCTTTTTCCGTGATGTTGATCACCGCGGCTTTGGTGACCACGCCTGCCGCATTGCCGCCCCCCATGCGCACCTTGGGTTTTCCCATCCAGATGGCGCTGGCGTATTGCAGGTTCATGCCGGCAGCGGTGCTGATGCCGGCTTCAATGCGGTTGAAACCGGAGTCGGTCGTGCCCCAGACCTGCGGCGACACGATGGTGTAAGTGGGGATGACGACAGTGGCATCCTTGAATTTCGGTTTGCCCATGCTGATGTATTCGGCGAAGGGACCGGTGAAACCGATCTTGATCTGCTGCGCATCGCTGGGAGCGGCAACGACATAAGTGTCGGAGGAACCCACCGGCGATTCCGTGGGCAGGCCCCATTTCGCATCACCCTTTTCTCGCGCGGCGCTCTTCACATAATCGCGATCCTTGATGTCGTCATAGGTGAGCACGGTGTAGCCGGCGGCACGCAGCTTGGCGACGAAATCATCATAGGCCTGCTTGGCGATGCCCTGGGCCATGGCCTTGTCCAGGCCGGCCACCTTGTATTTGGCGCTGGCCTTCACGGAGTTGGCGCTGCCACCGCCCAGCGTGGACAGCGCGCTGCCCTGCTTGGACACGAACACCTTGCCGTCGACCAGGAATTTCACATAGGCGGTGGGCACGACCACCGTGTTGGAATAATCGCGCAGGTCCTGCGCATAACCGACATTGACGGCCAGGCTGGTGCTGCCGGCGGCGGTCTGTGCCGCGGTGGCGCTGCCCTGGCCGTTGCCACCGGGCTTGCTGTCCTGGGCTGCCGTGTTGGCGGCATTGCTGGCACAGCCGCTGGCTAGGCTGGCCAGGACGGCGACGGCGAGGAGGTTGAGGGATTTCCGCGGCAGCATGGTTTACTCCTTTAATTTCAAAATTCCGCTCGGATATTTTTTTAACAGGCCCGCAGGCAGGCCTTTTAAAAAGGCCAGCAGGCTGGCACGCACAAGGCCGTGCACGCCAGCCGCCGAGTGTAGGGAGGAGCGGAAGCGGAGACTTACCCCTGAACGGGGGGAGAGGGCGGTTGTTCGGCGTAGAGAATAGCCGTCCGGCGACTGGCTCAGGCCAGGCCGCGGCGACTGGCTTCTATGGCCGCTTCTGCGCGTGAACTGATATTGAGTTTGAAATAGATGCTCTTGATGTAGCTGGCCACGGTGCTGGGTGTCAGGCCCAGCTGCTGCGCCACTTCCGCTACCCGCAGGCCGCGGGCGATATAGGCCAGCACTTCGCTTTCACGCGGGCTCAGGCCGCTGTCCCTGGCGGGCTGGCGCGGCGCCTGTGGCGATGTCTGGTGCTGCTGGAAATGCGCCAGCATGCGACGCGCGATACGCGGTGACAACGGTGGCTGTCCCTGCTCCATCTGCCGCAGCTGCTGTATCAGCTGTGCGTCGTCCTGCTCCTTGAGCAGATAACCCTGGGCGCCGGCGGCGAGTGCACGGAACAGATGTTCGTCATCGTCATGCACCGTCATCACGATGATGACGGCCGGTGAGCGCTGCGCCTGCAGCTGGCGGATGATGTCCAGGCCGGAGCCGTCAGGCAGGCCCAGGTCCAGCAGCACCAGGTCGATGGCGGCCTCTGCCAGTTCTTTCTGGGCAGCCTGCACGGAGTCCGCGCTGTGCACGGCAACGCCGGGAAAGGCGCTGCGCATCAGCTGCAGCAGCCAGGCATTCACTTCCGGCAGGTCCTCCACCACGAGGACGCGTGACAGCTTCATGCAGGATCTCCTTGCAGGGGAAAGCGCAGGCGTATGGAGGTGCCGGTGGCAGTGTCCGGAAATTCCAGATGGCCGTTGAGGTCGCGGCTGCGCTTGTCGAGATTGCTCATGCCCTGGCGTTGCGAGCCGGGGCGCTCCGGCAGGCCGACACCGTCGTCATCGACGCAGGTCAGCAGCCAGCCCTGCTCCAGCTTTATGTCCACGCGCACCTGGCGCGCGCCGGAATGCCGCAGGATGTTGCTGACGATTTCGCGCAGGATGGCGACATAGTTGCGGTAGACGCGATAACCCAGGCGCGGTGAAGCGTTGAGCACGGGCAGCGGCCAGTCCAGTGCGATGCCGGCCGCTTCCAGGCGCAATGAGCTTTCATGGCGCAACTCGGCCAGCACATCGTCCAGCGTCATGGCGGTGCCGGTGAGGCCGTTGATGATGGTGCGCATTTCCGTGATGGCCTGCTGCACGGTGCTGCGGGTGCTGTCCAGCCCGCTCTGGTGCAGGCTGGTCAGCAGGCGCGAGCCGATGTCGTCGTGCAGGTCGCGGGCGATGCGGCTGCGCTCTTCCTGCGCACCCTGTTGCGCGCCCTGCTGGTAGGCGTCGCGGTTGGCATCGGCAAAAGCGAGCATGTCCAGCACTTCGCGCGCACGCCGCGCATCTTCCGGATTGAAAAGGCGGCGGCCGCGGCCGGCATGGCCCAGCTGGCAGGCGGGACTGCGGGCGGTGGGTGGCAGGTAAAGCTGCAGGCCGTTTTCCAGGATGGCCGGTGTGGCGCCGGCATTTGCAGCAGTACGGATATCCAGCGGCGCATACAGTTCCTGCAGCAATGCCTGCCAGCGTTGCTGCAGCGTGTCGCCAGCGGGTGCCAGCGCCACCTGTATGACCTGGCGGAAGAGGCTGTGCGAATCCATCTGGTCGCGTGCCAGCAGGCGCCGCCACAGCCAGCCGCGCAGCGGCAGCCAGAGGAAGCCGCAGGCCAGCAGGCTGAGCGACAGCGACAGGCTGTGTCCCAGGTGCAGCAGCATCACCAGTGCCATGTCCAGCGCCAGCAGCAGCAGGCCGCCGCTCACCCAGAGCAGCAGGTGGAAAGACCAGCGGTCGAGGTCGAAGAGCCGGTAGCGGCGCAGGCCCAGGGCAAGGCCGGCGTAGAGGATGAGGAAAAGCCCGAAGGCATGGCCCTGCGACATTACCGGTGGCCGCCCCAGCAGCGCCGGGCCGGCGGCCACGGCCACGAAGAGCACGGCGGTCATCAGGCTGGACAGGCCCAGCCAGCGCAATGACGCCAGGTGCAGGGGCTGGCCACGGGCGCGCCACCATTGCAGCAGGATGAGCAGCAGGATGCCTACGGTCTGCAGCAGGATGGGCAGGTACATGCCGATGGCGGGGGCGGACCAGACCTGCAGGGCATCCAGCAGCCACCAGGGCAG
>DASUXS010000497.1:0-7679 GCA_036377855.1 Moraxellaceae bacterium | reverse complement strand
GTCCGCCCGGGGGACTGAAACGTATGGCATTGGACAGCAAGTTGCCGATAACAGTGGCGAATTTGTCGCGATCCACCTCTACCGTCACCGTATCGCCCGTGCTGTGCACCTGTAACTGGCGGCTTTCCCATTGCAACCGTTGTGCAGCCACCACTTCGTCGACCAGGGCCCCCAGCTCCACGGGACGGGGTGCCAGGGTGCGGGCCTCGAAGGCGGCGGCGTTGAAACGCAGCAGGTCCTCGATCTGCACCTGCAGCGCCAGGGTGTGCTGGCGCAGGATGCGCACCACCTCGGCCTGGCGTTCGTTGAGCGGACCGGTCACGCCCTCCTCCAGCAGCGCGGCGCCTTCACGCAAGGCGGCCAGCGGGGTTTTCAGCTCATGCGAGATATGGCGCAGGAAACGCGCCTTGTCGGCTTCGACTTCGGAGAGGCGCAGGCGCAGCCAGTCCAGGCGCCGGCCCAGGGAGCGCAGGTCGGAGGGGCCGCTGATTTCTATGGGGGTTTCGAGTTCGTTTTCGCCCAGGCCATCGATGGCCTGCTCCAGCCGTTTAACCGGACGACCCAGCCAGTAACCCAGGGCCAGCGCCAGCAGCACCGCCGCCACGATGGCGCCCAGCAATTGCCGGCCGAGTTGCAGGCGCCCTCTTTCCAGCTGCGCCAGCATGGCTTCGTTCTGCTGCTTGATGGCCACGCGCACCTGTTCGGCGGCGCTGACATTCAGCCAGTCGATACGGCGGAAGGCGGCGGTCAGCGCAGCGTCGCGATTGCTCTGCTCGCGCGGTGCCGCAAGCTGCAGGCTGATGGTGTCCACCTGCGCCTGCCATTCAGCCGTGGGCCAGTCCGGCGGCAGGCTGTCATGCAGGCGGTCCAGTGCCTGTGCCGCTTCGCGCGCGACATCGTCGAAACGCTGGCGCAGCGCCGGGTCCTCCAGCACCAGGTATTGGCGCGCGGCACGCTCCATGGCAACGCGGCGTTCGGCCAGCAGCTGCACATCGGCATTGAGTTCCACGGCGCGGGTGAGGCCGTCACGGCTCTGCGTCACCAGTTCTTCCAGCGTGCGCAGGGCATGCAGCGACGCCGCCCCCAGCAGCACGGCGATGAGCAGGAAGGCCAGCACCAGCAGCTGGCGGAAAGAGAGGGCGGCAAACAGGCGCATGATGCCGCGAGACTGCCAGCCCGGCTGTTTGCACTCAAGGGGGACTGTGTAGGGAGCGGCTTACTCGGTGCCGTTGCCGCGCTCAGGCAGGTTTTCCAGCGGCAATAGCGCATGCCTCAATACGCTTTCCAGCTCACTGCGGCGTATGGGCTTGGCGATGAAATCATTCATGCCGGCTTCCAGTGCGCGCTGCCGGTATTCATGCATGACATGCGCACTGACGCCGCAGATATACAGCGGCGGCTTGCCTTCGGCCTGCTCCCATTGGCGCAGGCGCAAGGTGGCGGTGTAGCCATCCATGTTCGGCATTTCACAATCCATCAGCACCACGTCGAAGGGCTGGCGTTCGGCGGTGACCACATGCAGGGCCTCCACCCCGTCCGCCACCACCCGCAGGCTGCTGCCCAGCCTTTTCAGCATGCCCTCGATGACGATCTGGTTGACGGCATTGTCTTCCACCACCAGCACGCGCAGCCGGGAGAAATCCGCCACGGCTTTTTCTTCCGTGCCGGTCTCGGCTTCCTGCGCGGTCGCATGCAGGCGCCGCAGCGGCAGGCTGAACCAGAACATGGAGCCCTTGCCAGGCGCACTCTGCACGCCCATTTCACCCTGCATCAGGCTGACCAGCAGACGGCAGATGGACAGGCCCAGGCCGGTGCCGCCGTATTGCCGGGTGATGGAGGAGTCGCCCTGGGAAAACGCTTCGAAGAGACGCGCGCGCTGCACATTGCTGATGCCTATGCCGGTGTCCTGCACTTCGAAACGCAGCTCGACACGGTCTTCATGGCTTTTCAGCATGCTGACGCGCAGCACGATGCGGCCTTCGCGGGTGAATTTGTAGGCATTGCCGATGAGGTTGATGAGCACCTGCCGGATACGCACCGGATCGCCCATGAGCTCGCGCGGAATACCGGCATCCAGCTGCAGCAGCAGGGGAATGCGGCTGCGCTGCGACTGCTGCTGGAACAGCGACACGCATTCCTGCATCAGCGCCGGCAGGTCCAGCGGCAGCTGTTCGATTTCCAGGCGACCGGCTTCGATCTTGGAGTAGTCGAGGATGTCGTTGAGGATGCGCAGCAGCGCTTCGCAGGACTGGCGTATGGTGCTGACAAAATGTTTCTGCTCGTCATCCAGCCGCGTTTCCGCCAGCAGCTGCGTCATGCCGATCACGCCGTTCATGGGCGTACGGATTTCATGGCTCATGGTGGCCAGGAAACGGCTTTTCACTTCCGCCGCCTGCTCGGCGCTTTCACGCGCCTTTTCCGCCTCCAGCGTCTGCAGGCGCAGGCCCTGTTCACGCTGCAGCGTGAGCAGCAGCACCTGCAGCAGGCCCACACAGAGCAGTGCGCCGAACATCACCAGCGAAGGCTCGTAGGAACGGCTGGCCTGGCGGAAGCCGGCGGGCGAGGTGATCTGCAGGCGCCAGTGCTGGCTGCCGATTTCCAGGCGGTTGAACCAGACCATGGGCTTGCGGTCAGCCTGCCCGGAGCGCCGGTAGATGGGCAGGGAACCGGCAACGCCGTCGTCTATGGTGAGCAGCAGGGGGGCACCGCTGCTGCTGGGCAGGGACGCCACCAGATTGTCGAGGTCGAAGGCGCCCACGGCCACGCCCAGGAAATGGCGGCGGCGCTGCGCCACCGTCTCCGGTTCATGGCCATGCGCATAGATGGGCATGAACAGCACCACGCTGTTATGCAGGCCAGGCAGCGAATAGCCGCGCAGGCCGGGAAAGCTGGTGATCTGGCCGCTGTCACGCGCCCGCTGCACGGCTTCGCGCGGACCGGCCTCGGTATTGAAATCCAGGCCCAGCAGCAAACGCTGCATGCCCGGTTCAACATAGCGCAAGGCCACATGGTTCTGGCGCTGCGGCGCCCAGCCCAGGAAACGGATGTCGGCGCGATGCTCCAGCGACTCGCTGACAAAGGCGGTGAATTCGCCGGCATCCACTTCCTGCGAGCTCTGCCAGAAACGGCGCAGGGCACGCAGCAGGTCGGCATGGTTCTGCAGGCGCAGGTTGATGCGTTCGGTGAGGTCGCGCGCCTGGTCGCGGAAGGCAGACTGCAGGCGCTGCTCTTCCTGCCGGTTCACATGGGCAAACAGCACCAGCACCCCCAGCAACACCAGCAGCGGCACCGCCACCGAGGGCAGCAGGCGGTGGTACTGGCGGTACTGCGGCTGCAGCACCAGCAGGGTGAGGGGCGCAAACACCACCACACCCAGCGTATCGCCCACCCACCAGGTCCAGACATTGAAGAGGACAATGGCCAGGGGCTGCGGATCCCCCAGGTAGATCAGCGCATTCGCCAGCAGGGGCGCGACCAGGCAGGCCAGCGGGCCCCCCAGCAGGATGAGGCGCAGGTCGTTCCATTGATGGCCGGGAAAATCAGACTGGCGCGCATAGCGCTGGCAGAGGGCGGCACCCACCAGGGCCTGCAGCAGCACGGCACAGGCAATGCCGAAGGACAGTAGCGCCTGGGCCAGGCCGTCCTGTCCGAGACTGCCGCCCAGGCAGAGGTTGAGCAGGAAGGAACCCAGGAAGATGCCGCCGCTGATACGCCAGCCCCAGACCAGGGTGGCGGCCAGCGCCAGGCCGGCAGAGGGGAAGACGGCAGCGGCATAGGAGGCGGGATCGGAGAACTGGTAGACCAGCAGCGCGGTCAGCAGATACACCACCGCCACCGCGAGCGAACGCGTCAGCCAGTGCATGCGACTCATCAACTGCTCCATGTTGCCACCCTTCTCCCTGACCCCTCAAAACTATAAGCCATAGCCCGCCAGTGCGTGACCTCCTGACGGCTGCGCGGCAGCGGCGCGGGATGGAGCGGTTGTCCCGGCCCGGCGGCGGCCTATAATCGCGGCCCCTCCTTAACACCCTGGCGCATAACCCGCGCCCCCAGGACCGCCCATGATACGCATCGCCGAACTCAAGCTGCCGCTGGACCACAGCGACGACACCCTGCGCCAGGCCATCCTGCAGCGCCTGGGCCTCAAGGCCACGGAGCTGGACAGCTTCACGGTGCACAAACGCAGCTACGACGCGCGCAAGCGCGGCCATATCCAGCTCATCTACAGCATCGACGTGGTGACCCCGCGCGCCGCCGCCCTGCTGCAGCAGTTCGCAAAAGATCCGCATATCGTCGCCACGCCGGACATGGAATACCGGTTTGTAGCAACAGCCGCGCACGGTACGGAAGCGCTGGAACATCGCCCGCTGGTCATAGGCTTCGGCCCCTGCGGCCTGTTCGCCGCCCTGCTGCTGGCGCAGATGGGTTTCCGCCCCATCGTGCTGGAACGCGGCAAGGCCGTGCGTGAGCGCACCAAGGACACCTGGGGCCTGTGGCGCCAGCGCGAGCTGAATCCGGAATCCAATGTGCAGTTTGGCGAGGGCGGTGCCGGCACCTTCTCCGACGGCAAGCTCTACAGCCAGATCCGCGACCCGCAACACCACGGCCGCAAGGTGCTCACCGAATTCGTGAAGGCCGGCGCGCCGGAAGAAATCCTCTACGTCAGCAAGCCGCATATCGGCACTTTCAAGCTGGTGAGCATGATTGAAAACATGCGCAACAGCATCACCGAGCTGGGCGGCGAGATCCGTTTCAGCCAGCGCGTGGAAGATGTGCTGATAGAGGACGGCAAGGTGCGCGGCGTGGCGCTGGCCGATGGCAGCCAGCTGCGCAGCGATCACGTCGTGCTGGCCATAGGCCACAGCGCCCGTGACACTTTCGAGATGCTTTTTGAGCGCGGCGTCTATGTGGAAGCCAAGCCTTTCTCCATCGGTTTCCGCGCCGAGCATCCGCAGTCGCTGATCGACAAATGCCGTTTCGGTCCGCAGGCGGGACATCCCATTCTCGGTGCCGCCGACTACAAGCTTGTGCACCACGGCAGCAACGGCCGCTCGGTTTACAGCTTCTGCATGTGCCCGGGCGGCACCGTGGTGGCAGCCACTTCCGAACCCGGCCGCGTCGTCACCAATGGCATGAGCCAGTATTCGCGCAACGAACGCAATGCCAACAGCGCCATCGTGGTGGGCATCACGCCGGAAGATTATCCGGGCCATCCGCTGGCCGGCATCGCCCTGCAGCGTGAACTGGAATCGCGTGCCTTTGAGCTCGGTGGCGGCAATTACGATGCGCCCGGCCAATTGGTGGGCGACTTCATCGCCAACCGTCCTTCCAGCGAATTCGGCAGCGTGCAGCCTTCCTACAAGCCCGGCGTGAAACTGGGCAGCCTCAATCCCAGCCTGCCCGCCTATGCCATCGATGCCATACGTGAAGCACTGCCGGCCTTCGATCGCCAAATCCGCGGTTATGCCATGCAGGATGCGGTGCTCACCGGCGTGGAAACGCGCACGTCCTCACCCATACGCATCAAACGCGATGACAAGACGCTGCAAAGCCTGAACGTGAAAGGACTGTATCCGGCCGGCGAAGGCGCGGGTTATGCGGGCGGAATCCTGTCGGCGGGTGTGGATGGCATCCGTGTGGCGGAGGCGGTGGCGCTGAGCCTCGCGGCGGCGCAGAAAAAAACATGATGCCCTCGTAGGAGCGGCTTCAGCCGCGAACAAAAAGCCCGCTTGAAAGCGGGCTTTTTGTTTGCCGGAAAGGTTCGCGGCTGGAGCCGCTCCTACGAAACCGCAGAATGCATTACTGCTGCAGCGGCCACTCATGCAGCACGGCATAATCCGAGCCTTCCGGCGACAGGCGTGAACGCACCAGCACAATGGCCGGCACCTGCCATTCAATGACCGGCCATACCGGCAGGCTGGGTTCAGCCGTGCTGACATGACGCGCCAGCGTGACATGCGGTTTGAAATTGCCGGGCTCCAGGGGAACACCCGCCATGCGCAGGCCGGTATTCAGCTGGCCCACCAGCCGTGTTAGCGCCGGCGGCGTTTCCGTCGGCCGCAGCACGGCCAGGCCCGCATTCTTCCAGCATTCGATACGATCAAAACGCAGCTTGATGGCGTCCTGAGGCAGGTCGTCACCCAGGCGAATCAGCTGGTGCATGCGATCCCCCGCCACTTCACCCAGGAAGGCCAGCGTCAGGTGCAGGTTCTGCATGGGCATGGCGCGACCGCCCAGCGACTGCGCCGGCATGGCCAGCTCCGCCCGCCAGTGCTTGCGGCTGGAAAGTTCAGGCCATAGCGCGAAGAAAAGTCTCATCGGAACTCCGTGAGAACCCGCGGATCATTTGAAAACGCGTTGCACCCGGCCTTGGACTTCCTGGCCCAGCCAGGGGGTGTTCTTGCCGGTGGACAGCAGGGTTTCCGTGGCCACTGTCCATTTTTCCTGCGGGTCGACCAGCAGCCAGCCCGAAGGCTTTTCCAGGCCCAGGGTGCGCGCGGGATTCTGCGTGAGGGCGCGCAGCAATTCCGTTTCCGTGAACACGCCTTCGCGCACCAGCTGCAGGCCCAGGGGCAGCACGGTTTCCAGCGTGCTCATGCCGGGCTCGGTGCTGGGGAAGGGCGCGAGCTTGGCGCTGGCATCCAGCGGCTGGTGGTCGGAGCAGATGGCATCGATGATGCCGCTCTTCACGCCTTCACGCAGCGCGTCGCGATCTTCTTCACGGCGCAGCGGCGGGCGCACATGGGCAAAGCTGTTGAAACCGTCGATGGCGGCATCGGTGAGATGCAGGTGGTGCATGGCCACATCCGCGGACACCGCCAGGCCTTTTTCCTTGGCGATGCGGATCAGCTCCACCGAGCCCTTGCAGGAGAGCTGGCCGAAATGCGCTTTCACGCCGGTCTGCTCTACAAGCAGCAGCTGTGTCGCCAGGGCGATGGTTTCCGCCGTATCCGGAATACCCGGCAGGCCGAGGCGTGCGGCCATGAATCCGTCGTGGGCACAGCCGCGCGCGAGGCTGGGTTCTTCCGGTGAGAAAAACACCGTCAATCCAAGCGTAGCCGCATATTCCAGGCAGTGCATGGCGGTCTGCACATTGGCGAAAGGTGCACGTGCATTGCCTATGCCTATGCAGCCGGCTTTCACCAGGCGCGCCATATTCGACAGCGCCTTGCCGTCCAGGCCTTTGGTGAGCGCGCCTATGGCATGCACGCGGGCCTGCCCGGCTTCTTGTGCACGCTCCAGCAACTGCGTGATCAGCGCGCCGGAATCCAGCACCGGCTGCGTGTCCGGCGGCACCACCACATCCAGGAAGCCGCCGGCACGTGCCGCGCGCGTTTCGCTGGCAACACCGCCATAGGCCTTGTTGCCGGGTTCGCGCAGGCGCGCACAGAGATCGACAAAGGCCGGCGTCAGCCACAGGCCCTGGCCGTCGATGACTTCCGCGGCGCTCATGCCGGCGCTGCCTGTCATCAGGCGGCCGTTCTCCACGATGACGCTGGTGACGGCGTCATGCTGCGCGGCGGGATCGATGAGGCGGACGTTGTCGATGCGAACAGCCATGTGGGCTCCGTTTTTTTACTGCCTCTCCGTAGGAGCGGCTTCAGCCGCGAACCGCCCCTCAGGAGCATCACGGCAACTGTTTCAGCAGGTTCGCGGCTGAAGCCGCTCCTACGTTTTCC
>DASUXS010000496.1:0-2494 GCA_036377855.1 Moraxellaceae bacterium | reverse complement strand
GCGATGCCACGCGTATCCAGCTGAGCGCCCAGGTCGACCTGATGCGCTGAGAAGGCGCTTTGATAACCGCAATGGCTGAGGGGATATCAGCTGATATCCCCTCGCCATAAAACGGTTACAAACAACACGCAAACCTGCTCTACAGCCTGTCACGGACGACTGGAAGACTTGCTGGCTTGAGCCTCATGACGACAGGAGTGCCGCCATGACCACACCCCCGCCCATCCATCTGGGCCGACTGCCTTCGCCGCTGGGCACGCTGCTGATCGCCCACGGCGGCGGCCACCTCTGCGCCCTGGATTTCCAGGATGGCGAGGCCCGTTTCCGCCAGTACCTGGCGCGCCGCTTCGGCCACCTTCCGGCTGAACAACGGCGCCTGCCTGATGAAATCGCCGACGCCCTGCAGTCCTATCTCGCCGGCGATCTCAACGCCCTGCGCCATATCCCCGTGCATGCCTCCGGCACGCGTTTCCAGCAGCAGGTCTGGAATGCCCTGCGCGAAATCCCCGTCGGCAGCACCTGGAGCTATGCCCAGCTCGCCGCCCATATCGGCCAGCCCGATGCCGTGCGCGCGGTCGGCGCCGCCAACGGCCGCAATCCGGTCTCCATCGTCGTACCCTGCCACCGCGTCATCGGCAGCAACGGCGAACTCACCGGCTATGCCGGCGGCCTGGACCGTAAACGCTGGCTGCTGGTGCATGAAGGCGTGCTGGACGAAGACGAACGCCCGCAGAAGGTGTCCAACGGCCGCCGCCGCGACAACCGCACCCTGCCCTTGTTCGGCGTCTGAGTATCCGCCGCGCGGCAATCACGCGATAATCGCGGCCATCTCCCTGGCCTGCGAACCTCCGCCGTGATCATTCCTCCCCAAATGCTGGAAGCCGATACCCTGACCCGCCTGCTGGAGGATTTCGTCACGCGTGACGGCACCGACAATGGTGATGACACACCGCTGGATGTTCGCGTCGAACGGGCCCGCCGTGCGCTGGACCGGCAGGAAGCTGTGATCGTGTTCAATCCGCTGAATGAGCAGTGTGCACTGATGCTGAAAAGCGAAGTGCCCAAGGAGCTGCTGGAAGACTGAAGGCCGGGCTTAAAGGCTGGCCACTGCCCCACCGAAGCAATCGCATCCAACATCAGGCGTCAATTCAATGCCCAATCTGCGCACCACCCCAGCATTTATAGCCTCTGCCCTCTCGCTTTTATGGCTATGGCTCGGCTTCCAACTCTTTTCCGTCGCAACCGTCTCCGGCTCTAATGCCCTGGGCTATCTCGCCGCGTTCACCGTTCTTTATGGTGCTGCTTCCGGCACGCTCACGCTCTACGTACTGATCAAAGCAAGAAGCCTCGGCGCCCTGTTAACAAGCAGCTTGGCGGCCGGTAATTTTGTGGCATGGTTGGCATTCCTGGCCACTCAGGGATTCAAGCCCATAAGCGTTTTCTGGCTGCTGGCCATTGCATTCATCCTTTTCATTCATGTGGTGGCCATCCTCCGGATTGTGCCACCCACGCTATCTGCCCTGCCGCCTCGCTAAAGCAAGCCGATAAGCCCGGGTGACATGCAGACACCAAAAAATGAGAGAGGCATCATGAGTAAAGTCTTCGTCAACATCGGCCTCACCCTGGACGGCTATATGGCCCCGGAAGGCATGGCCCTGGAGCATTGGAAGACGCCCGAATACAAAAACTGGGGCGCCAAATGGGGCACGCTGATGAGCTGGATACTCAAGCAGCAATACTTCCGCGAGAACCTCATGCAGAGCTCGGGCGGCGAGACCGGCCCGGTCAACGACATGCTGCGCCATACCATGGAACGCAGCGGCGCCAGCATCATGGGCAAGCGCATGTTCGAGCAGGGTGAAATCAGCTGGCCGGAGGAAGCGCCCTTCCACACGCCGGTTTACGTGCTCACCCATGAAAAGCGTGAGCCTTGGGTACGTCCGGGCGGAACCACGTTTCATTTCATCAACGACGGCCCCGAACGCGCCCTTGAACTGGCCCGTAAGGCTGCCGGCAATCGCGATATCCGTATCTCGGGTGGCGCGGACGTGATCCAGCAATACCTGGGCATGGGTGTCATCGACGAGCTGGAGATTGCCCTGGCGCCCATCCTGTTCGGCAGCGGCAGGCGTCTGTTCGAGAACCCGGGTGAGGCCTTGCCGCAGTTCCGAATCGACAAGGTGCTCAATACGCCGGATGCCACGCATCTGCGCTATGTACGCGCTTGAGAAGCCGCTATTGTCCGGGGAAATATCTTAGGTTTTTGCCACACCATGAAAGAAAACATAAGCAAGCTTATAGATCAGCACATCCAGAATCCCGATTTGCCGTTAATGCCTACCGAAGTGGATGGGTTTTGTACAGACCACAAAATCGACACAAACCGGTTTTGCTTTATGTTTTCGCACCACGTTGCTGATGCTTTTGCCTGGGGTGAAATATCCTACTCACATGCAGACCTGGTGATTAATAAGCTCCAAGCCTCCATACCGGA
>DASUXS010000495.1:0-7921 GCA_036377855.1 Moraxellaceae bacterium | reverse complement strand
CGTGGAAGTTCTTCGCCGTGTCCGGATCGAGGCCGAGGTTGAACTGGTCGGTCCAGCGGAATTCGAAACGCGCCTTGGACAGGGCGTTGTCGCGTATCTGCGCACCGGGATGACCCTTGGCCAGGTCGGCAGCATGGGCGGCGATCTTGTAGGTGATGATGCCGTCCTTCACGTCCTTCTTGTTGGGCAGGCCCAGGTGTTCCTTGGGCGTGACATAGCAGAGCATGGCGCAGCCGAACCAGCCGATCATGGCGGCACCGATGCCGGAGGTGATGTGGTCGTAACCCGGCGCGATGTCCGTGGTCAGCGGACCCAGCGTGTAGAAAGGCGCCTCGTCGCAGCACTCCAGCTGCTTGTCCATGTTTTCCTTGATCAGATGCATGGGCACATGGCCCGGGCCTTCGATCATGGTCTGCACATCGTGCTTCCAGGCGATCTTGGTGAGTTCACCCAGCGCCTCCAGTTCGCCGAACTGCGCGGCGTCGTTGGCATCGGCGATGCAGCCTGGACGCAGCCCGTCGCCCAGCGAGAAGGCCACGTCGTAGGCCTTCATGATTTCGCAGATTTCCTCGAAGTGCGTGTAGAGGAAATTCTCCTTGTGATGCGCCAGGCACCATTTGGCCATGATGGAGCCGCCACGCGACACGATGCCGGTGACGCGCTTGGCGGTCAGCGGCACATGGCGCAGCAGCACGCCCGCGTGGATGGTGAAATAGTCCACGCCCTGCTCGGCCTGTTCGATCAGCGTGTCGCGGAAAATATCCCAGGTCAGGTCTTCGGCCACGCCGCCGACTTTCTCCAGCGCCTGGTAAACCGGCACGGTGCCTATGGGCACGGGCGAATTGCGCAGTATCCACTCGCGCGTTTCATGGATGTTCTTGCCGGTGGAAAGATCCATGACCGTGTCCGCGCCCCAGCGTATGGACCAGGTCATCTTCTCCACTTCCTCTTCAATGCTGGAAGCGAGAGCCGAGTTGCCGATATTGCCGTTGATCTTCACCAGGAAGTTGCGGCCTATGATCATGGGCTCCAGCTCAACATGGTTGATGTTGGCGGGAATGATGGCGCGGCCGCGCGCGACTTCGCTGCGCACGAATTCCGGCGTGATCTCTTTCGGGATGGCGGCGCCGAAACTCTGGCCCGGATGCTGCTGCGCCAGCAGGCCGGCGGCACGCGCTTCCTGCAGCTTGAGGTTTTCACGCAGGGCGATGTATTCCATTTCCGGCGTGATGATGCCGCGCTTGGCGTAATGCATCTGCGAAACATTGGCGCCGGCCTTGGCACGGCGCGGCTGGCGCAGGTGCGCGAAACGCAGCGGCGACAGCGCGGGATCGGACAGGCGCTCGTTGCCATAGGCCGAGCTCAGGCGGTCCAGCGCTTCGGTATCGCCACGGTCGATGATCCACTGCTCGCGCACGGCGGGCAGGCCACGACGGATGTCGATGCGCACGGCGGGATCGGTATAGGGACCGGAAGTGTCATACACCAGCACCGGCGCATTCTTCTCGCCACCGAAACCGGTAGGCGTATCCGTCAAGGAAATTTCACGCATGGGCACGCGGATATCGGGACGCGAACCCTGCACATAAATCTTGCGGGAAGCGGGAAAAGGCGCCAGCGCGGCACGGTCAGCCTCGGCAGACTGGCTGAGGATTTTTTCGGGGGCGTTCATGGCGGAACATCTCGACAGGAAGCGATGGAAAATGCCGCGGGGGGCTGCGGCGGATGGATGCAGCCACTATAACGAGCCCCCCTCGCAGGGGCAAGGCGGCGGGGCTGGCCCCGCCCTATTGAAAAGCCTTATTTTTCAGGTGCTTCCAACACAAAACCGCAGACAGCGCGGGGCTTTTTCCACAGCAAAAAACACAGTCGGCGCAGGGTCAAAAGCCCTACAGGCACGTTCTTGCATTAAATCGAGCCATTGCCTAGGCTGGCTCCTCTTTTGGCACCCACCCCCCCCTGTATAGATGAGTATGTCCATGCGCATCGCCCGCCCTGCTCTGACTTCTCTCGCCCTGGCCCTGGCCGCCGTGAACACGGCCCACGCCCTGGACCTCAGCGAGGCCTATGCCAAGGCCCAGACCAATGACCCGCGCTGGTCGGCCGCCCGCAACACCTATCTCGCCGACGATGCCACCAGTGACGTGGCCCGCGCCGGACTGTTGCCCAGCCTGGTCGCCAGCGGCAGCCTTTCGCAGAATGAATTCGAACGCGACACGCCCATCGCCGGCACCAGCAGCGTGGACTACAAGAACACCACCTATGGCGCCAAGCTGACCCAGCCGCTGTTCAATGCCGACGCCTGGTATGCCTACCAGAGCGCCAAGGCCGTGGGCACGCAGGCCGAGGCCACCTACCGCAGCGCCGAGCAGGACCTGGCCCTGCGTGTCTCCCAGGCCTATTTCGCCGTGCTGTCCGCCCAGGAAACCCTGGCCTATGCCGAAGCTGAAGAAGCTGCACTGGCGCGCCAGCTGGACCAGGCCCAGCAGCGTTTCGATGTCGGCCTGATCGCCATTACCGACGTGCTGGAAGCCCGTGCCTCCTTTGACGGCTCCCGCGCGAACCGCATCCTCGCCGAAGCCAATGTCAGCACCGCCCAGGAAACCCTCTCCACCATCATCGGTGAAGCCCCGGGCAAACTGGCCGCGCTCAAGCCCGACACCCCCATGGTGAAGCCGGTCCCGGCCGATCCCGAGGAATGGGTGAAGCTGGCGCGTGAGCGCAATCCGGACATCAAGGCCGCGGAAGAGAGCTACCAGTCCGCCCGCGCCGCCACCAAGCGCAGCCGCTCCGGCTACCTGCCGGTGGTGAACGCCTATGCCAGCTACCAGGACCTCAAGAACGACACCGACAATCCTGTCTTCGTCGCCAGCCTGACCAACCAGAACGGCTCCACCACGGCCTACGGCCTGGAAGCCAACTGGGCCATCTTCTCCGGTGGCGGCACCTATGCCTCCAGCAAGCAGGCCAATTACCGCGCTGCTGCCGCCCAGGACAATGTGGTGGGCACCGAGAAGCTGGTGATCAACAACACCCGCACCGCCTTCCTCAACGTGTCGGCCGACTCCTACCGTGTCGATGCGCGCAAGCAGGCCGTGGCCTCCAGCGAGTCCTCGCTGGCCGCCACCCAGGCCGGTTATGAAGTGGGCACGCGCAACATCGTCGACGTGCTGTTGGCGCAGCGCAATATGTACGCCGCCAAGCGTGACTACGCCTCGGCGCGTTATGACTACGTGATCAACACGCTGAAGCTCAAGGCCGCCTCCGGCCAGCTGTCTGAAGTCGACATCAAGGAACTCAACGGCTGGCTGGATCCGAATGCCAGCATCGTGAGCGCGCCGGAAAAAGCGGTGGAAGACATTCCCGCCACGCCGGCAAAGCCCGCCAAAAAACGCTGATTCCCCGCGTCATCGCTGCAAAGAAAAAGGCCGCTTGATGCGGCCTTTTTCATGCCCGGCACTCACACAAAAAGCCGGGAGGTCAGTGCTGTCACCGCGGTTTCCACGCGCAGGATGCGCGCACCCAGGTGCACGGGCTCGAAGCCGCACTCCACCAGCTTTTCGACTTCATAGGGAATGAAGCCGCCTTCGGGACCTATGGCCAGCGTCACCGGCTGGTTCAGGGCCACCGGACAAGCCTCAGCCGCAACGGGATGCGCCACCAGGGCGCGGGTGTTGCGGCACAGTGCCGGCAGGCGGTCTTCCACGAAAGGCTTGAAACGCGTTTCTATGCTGACCTGGGGCAGCACGGTGTCGCGCGCCTGCTCCAGGCCCAGCAGCAGCTGCTCGCGCAGCGTCTCCGGCTCCAGCCAGGGCGAACTCCAGAAACTTTTTTCCACCCGGAAACTGTTCATCAGCACCAGCTGCTGCACGCCCAGCGTAGCGGCACTCTGCAGGATGCGCTTCAGCATCTTGGGGCGCGGCAGGCTGAGCAGGATGGTGAGCGGCAGTTTGGGCGGGGGCGCTGCTTCCAGCTCGAAGCGCAGCGTCAGTTCTTCAGCGGACAGCGCCAGGATTTCCGCGTTGCCGATAAGTCCGCCCAGCATGCCCACCCGCAGGTTTTCGCCGGCACTGGCGCGATGCACTTCCTGCACATGGCGCAGGCGGCGGCCGCGCAAACGCGCAATACCCGGCTCGGGACAGTCCTCAGGCGTGAGCAGGAGCAGATTCATGCGCGCACAGCGAGGCGATGAGATCCAGCTGGCGCTGCAGCGCGCCACGGTTCTTGTGCAGCACGGCACGGGCGGCAGCCACCTGGCTATTGGCCTGCTCGGGCTGGTCCAGCATATGGCTGCAGGCCTCCGCCAGCTTGTCGGCGCCAACCAGCTGCAAGGCGCCGGCGGCCACGAGCTCGTCCGTGATGGACTGGAAATTGAAGACATGCGGACCCGACAGCGTGGGCACGTCCAGCGCCATGGGCTCCAGCACATTGTGGCCGCCCACCGGCACCAGCGAACCGCCGACAAAGGCGATGTCGGCCAGCGCATACCAGAGCATGAGCTCGCCCATGCTGTCGCCCAGCAGCACCGCCGTTTCCGGCGTCACCACATCGCCGCGGCTACGGCGGGCCAGCGTGAATTTTTTCTGGCGTATCAGCGACGCGACATTTTCGAAACGTTCCGGATGCCGTGGCACCAGGATGAGCAGCGCATGCTTGTGGCGGGCACGTATGGCGGCATAGGCCATGAGCAGGGGAATGTCTTCGCCGGAATGCGTGCTGGCGGCGACGATGACGCGGCGGCTGGCCAGCTTCCATTCCACATGCAATTGATGCGCGCGCTCTTCGATATCAGCCGGCGGCGTGATGTCGAACTTGAGGCTGCCGGTGACGGTGACATTTTCCTCAGCCACGCCAAGCTCGCGGAAACGCGCCGCCGTGGCTTCGTCCTGCGCCGCCACATGCGACAGCTCGGCCAGCATGGGCCGCGCCAGCCAGCCGGCAAGGCGGTAGCCGCGCGCCGAACGTTCGGACAGGCGCGCATTCGCCAGCAAGACCGGAATGCCGCGCAGGCGGGCGGCATGGATCATGTTCGGCCACAGCTCGGTTTCCATGATGACCAGCGCCTGCGGCTTCACGCGACGCAGGAACAGGGCCCAGGCCCAGGGCAGGTCGTAAGGCGCATAGGCATGCTGCACGGCATCGCCCCAGATGGCATGCACACGGGCGGAACCGGTGGGCGTCATGGTGCTGATGAAAACCGGGACCCCGGGATTGGCACGGCGCCAGGCATTCACCAGCGGCGCCGCGGCCTGGGTTTCCCCCACCGATACCGCATGCACCCACAACCCGCCCTGCATGGGCGGAATAGCGAAACCGAAGCGCTCATAGACACGCTTGAGGTAGTCCGGTGCATGGCGTGCACGCCAGAGCAGGCGCAGCAGCACCAGGGGCAGCAGCAGGTGGAACAGGAGTGAATAAAAGAAACGCGCCACGTCTAAGGCCTTTTCACATTTATGGCTATCAAAACCCGGCCAGTCCTGGCCCAGGCAAACCGGAAACTCCGGTACTGCGCCCGATAGCGGTCCGGGCTTCCTTAGTTATGTCGACATCCCGGGAGCACGAAGCAGTAGCCCCCCTGGAACGCCCGTTTGCCTAAAATTTGTCCGGGGATTGTAGCGGAAGACAGCAGGATACCGGAGATCGTCATCACAGTTCTTGCGCAAAACTGCCGGGTCGGGGCGGGTTTGCGTGCTTTCCCCGCAGGATTCATCCCGCATGGCTGGCCCCGGCCATCTCGCATACACTCTCCGCATGCGTACCATCAAAACCGACATCCTCATCTTCGGCGGCGGCATCGCCGGCCTCTGGCTGCTGAACCGCCTGCGCGCGGCCGGCTACAGCGTGCTGCTGCTGGAACAGGACCGCCTGGGCGGCCACGAGAGCATCAACGCCAACGGCATCATCCACGGCGGCCTCAAATTCGGCCTCGGCGCCATGCTGGGCAAGGTCGAGGACCTGGACGACATGCCCGCCATCTGGCGTGAATGCCTGTCCGGCCAGGGCGACCTCGACCTCAGCCGCGTCAAGGTGCTGGCCCAGCACCAGTACATCTGGTCCGAGACCGGCCTCGCCGCCCGCGCCACCACCTACCTGGCCTCGCATCTCATCAGCGGCAAGGTCGAAGCCGCGGAAGGCGCGCAGCGTCCCGGCATCCTGCAGGACCCGGCCTTCGAAGGCAGCGTCTACCAGCTCGCCGACCTCATCATCGACATGCCCTCGCTGCTGCAGCGCCTGGCCAGCGCCCACAAGAACTGCATCTACAAGGTCAGCCCGCAAAGCTGCCATGTGGAAACGGACGACAAGAACAACACCTCGGCCGTGTTCATCACCGCCGCCGGTGTCGAACCCCTGCGCATACACCCCACCCGTGTCATCCTCGCCGGCGGCCAGGGCAATGAAGGCCTGCTCGACGATCTCGGAGTGCGTACGCCGGAAATGGAACGCCGCAGCGTGCACATGGTCATGCTCAAACGCGCCGAGCTGCCGGATTTCTATGCGCACTGCCTGGGTGCCAGCCGCAATCCGCGCCTGACCATCACCACGCATCCCACGCGTGACGGTGAAAAGATCTGGTATGTGGGTGGTGAACTGGCGGATGAAGGCGCGCTGCGCGATGAACGCCTGCAGATAGAACAGGCACAACGCGAACTGAAAGAACTGCTGCCTTGGGTAGACCTGCGCGGCTCGCGCTACAAGACGGTGAAAATCGACCGCATCCTGCCCGCCGGCGACCGCAGCCTGTTCCGTCCCGACAATGCCTTCGTGCAGGGCATAGGCAACAACATCGTCACCTGGCCCTGCAAGGTGACGCTGGCCCCCAACCTGGGCCGCCAGGTGCTGGCCTTCCTGCAAAAGGAAGGCGTGCAGCCCGAGCATGCACAACCTGCCGAAGCCCTTCCCCTGCTTTATCCGGAGCTGGCCCAGCCCGTCTGGGAATACGTGTTCAACTGATGACTGCCTCTCCTTCCGCTTTCGATAAAAAACTGCTGGCACCGCGTTACTGGCTGACCTGGATCCTGGTCGGCTTCTTCTGGCTGTTCGCCCACTTCCCCTGGTGGCTGCAGCGTCGCCTGGGTGCCGGCATAGGCTGGCTGGGCTACCATCTGGTGAAACAGCGCGTGGACGACACCCGCGTCAACCTGCGCCTCTGCTTTCCGGAAAAATCCGAGGCCGAACGCGAGGCCATGGTGCGCGATGTTTTCCGCAATGCCGGCATCAGCGTGTTTGAAACCCTGAATGCCTGGTTCCTGGGCGTCGATTATTTCCGCGACAAGGCCGAATTCATCGGCGTGGAGCATTACCAGACCGCCCTGGCCCAGGGCCGCGGCGTGCTCTTGGTGGGCGCGCACTACACCACGCTGGACATGAATGGCACGCTGGCCGCCCAGCATATCCATGTGGACATGGTGTACCGGCCGCAGAAAAATCCCGTCATGAATTATGTGATGACGCACGGCCGCAGCAGCAGCCAGGGCAATATGATCTCGCACCGCGACATGCGCGACCTGCTGCGCGCCTTCAAGGAAAAGCGCAATGTCTGGTATGCCGTGGACCAGGACTACGGCACCCAGCATGCCGTGTTCGCGCCTTTCTTCGGCGTGCCGGCCGCCACGCTCAACACGGTGTCGCGTTTTTCGCGCATCAACCAGGCGCCTGTGCTTTTCCTGGGCGTGCAGCGTCTGGGTGACGCCTTGCGCTACCGCGTGATCTTCACGCCCATCCTGGAAAATTTCCCCACCGGGGATGACCTGGCCGACACCACCCGCGTGAATGCCGAGCTGGAAAAACTGATACGCCTGGCACCCACGCAATACATGTGGTTCCACCGCCGTTTCAAATCGCAGCCACCGGGACAGAAGCCGCCCTATACGCCCAAACGCAAGGAGCTGCGCCGCGCCGCGCAGCAGGCCGCCGCGCAAGG
>DASUXS010000494.1:0-3849 GCA_036377855.1 Moraxellaceae bacterium | reverse complement strand
CCAGGCCAGATTGAGGCGGCGCCAGAGCGCATCCGGCATGTCCAGGATATGGCCCAGCAGGCGCTTGATCAGCGGCTGCTGGCCGATGAACTGGCTGCCCAGGAAAACCAGGGCGAACAGGAAATACACCACCGGGCCCTTCCACTTGATATAGGCCTCGTCATGCAGCGCCAGGGAAAAGCCGCCGAAGAGCAGGGTGGCGATCAGGGTGATGCGCTGGGCATTTTCCAGGCGGCCTTCACGGATCCAGAGGTAGCCGTAGAGCAGGATGGAGCTGCCCACCAAAACACCGGTGGCGGGAAAGATGCCGAATTTTTCGTTGGCGATGAGGAAGGCGAGTAGGGGGATGAAGTCCAGCCACTGTTTCATGGGGTGTCTGCGGGCGCCGTAAGTGCTTGGGGTGGTAAAGTGCGGCATCTTAATGCACCGTTCTACTGTCTTCCACGTTTCCCGCTGTAGATGAGCAAGCCCATGCCTGTGATCGACCTGCATTGCCACAGCCTCTGTTCCGACGGCGCCCTGAGCCCCAGGGACCTGGTGGTGCGTGCCGCGGCGGCCGGCGTGCAGGTGCTGGCCCTGACCGACCATGATTCGGTGAAGGGCGTGCCCGAGGCCACAGCCGCGGCGGCGGAGCAGGGCATGCGCCTGTTGCCGGGGCTGGAGCTGTCCACCTCCTGGAAAGGCATTTCCGTGCATATCGTGGGGCTGGGCGTGGATATCCAGGAGCCGGGCCTGGTGGCGGGGCTGGAGAAACAGGCCAATGCCCGTGCCGAGCGCGCCATACAGATCGGCGAACGCTTGGCCAAACACCGTATTCCTGGCGCCTATGAAGGCGCGCTGGCCCTGGCCGGCAACGAGCCCAACCGCGTCAGCCGTACCCATTTTTCGCAGTGGCTGCTGGCCCAGGGCAAGGTGGGCAGCCTGCAGGGCGCCTTTGACAAATGGCTGGGCAATGGCAAGCCGGCCGATGTGCCCATGCCCTGGGTGGAGCTGCCCGAGGCCATCGCCCTGATACGCAATGCCGGCGGCACCGCGGTGCTGGCCCATCCCGGCCGCTATCCGCTGACCCGCACCAAGCTGCGCAGCCTGATCACGGTTTTCGCCGAGGCGGGTGGCGAGGCCATGGAAGTGGCCACGGCCACGGAAAAGCCGGACATGGTGCGCTATCTCGGCCAGCTGTCCCTGCAGTTCGGCCTGGAGGCCTCGCAGGGCAGCGATTTCCACGGCCCGCACATGCCCTGGATACAGCTGGGCCGCTTTCCGGCCCTGCCGCCTGACTGCAAGCCCGTGTGGCAGCGCTGGATAGCCCCGGATTCCCTGCAGGGGCAGATGCCCCTGCTGTAAGGCGCAAGGACGACCATGAGCCAGTATTTCTACATCCATCCCGACAATCCCCAGGCCCGGCTGGTGAAGCAGGCGGTGATGTTCATACGCGATGGCGCCGTGATCGCCTATCCCACGGATTCGGCCTATGCCCTGGGCTGCCATATCGGCGACAAGACCGCCATGGAGCGCATCGTGCGCCTGCGCGAGCTGGATGAGCGCCACAACTTCACGCTGCTCTGCCGCGACCTCTCCGACATCGCCACCTATGCCAAGGTGGACAACGCCACCTACCGCCTGCTCAAGACCTACACCCCCGGCGCCTACACCTTCATCCTCAATGCCACCAGCGAGGTGCCGCGGCGCCTGCTGCATCCCAAGCGCAAGACCATAGGCATACGCGTGCCCGACCATGCCATCTGCCAGGCCCTGCTGGCCGAACTGGACGAGCCGCTGCTGACCACCACCCTGCAACTGCCGGGGGCCAGCGAGCCGCTGGATGATCCGGAAGCCATACGCGATGCCCTGGGCAGCCGCCTGGACCTCATCATCGATGGCGGGACCGGTACCCTGGAGCCCACCACGGTGGTGGACCTGACGGGTGATGCTCCCGTGGTCATGCGCCGGGGCAGGGGCGATCCCGCGCCGTTTGAATGACCGTTTCTGTGATCTTTTGGGTAGTCGGCTGCTGGTTTTATCGCCAACGGTTATTGGCCGGCTGTCTAAAAATTCGCCTAATATCGCTCCCCTGACGTCGTCAGCAACAAATCCCAGATTTGCAACGCTTCACGATTTCTCCTCAAAGATTATGGCAGGCCCCCGCGGCCTGCTTTTTTTTGCCTGTTTTTCGGGCCGGGGTCAGGTTCCGGTGTCCTGCTTTTTGCGGGTCCAGCCGCTATAATCGGCCGCTTCGCCAGGGTCCCTGTCACCCTCCCTGTCACCACAGGGCCCCCGCCTGATCCATAAGGAGTTCCCCTTGAGTTCCGTCGTATCGCAGCAGCGTGTCCTGTCCGGCATGCGGCCCACCGGCCGCCTGCACCTTGGCCACTACCACGGCGTGATCAAGAACTGGACCCGGCTGCAGTACGAATACGACTGCTTCTTCTTCGCCGCCGACTGGCATGCCCTGACCACGGCCTATGAAGACCCGCGCGGCATCGAGCAGAGCACTTTCGAGATGGTGGTTGACTGGCTGGCGGCCGGCATCAACCCCAATTCCTGCAGCATCTTCGTGCAGTCGCGGGTGCCCGAACATGCCGAGCTGCACCTGCTGCTGTCCATGATGACGCCGCTGTCCTGGCTGGAACGCGTGCCCACCTACAAGGACCAGCAGGAAAAGCTCAAGGACAAGGACCTGGCCACCTATGGCTTCCTGGGCTACCCGCTGCTGCAGAGCGCGGACATCCTGATCTACCGCGCCGGCCTGGTGCCGGTGGGCGCGGACCAGGTGGCCCATGTCGAGATCACGCGTGAAGTGGCGCGCCGCTTCAACCATCTCTACGGCCGCGAGCCGGGCTTTGAAGAAGCCGTGGCCGCCGGTATCGCCAAGATGGGCAAGAAGTCCGCCAAGCTCTATTCGGACCTGCGCAAGCGCTACCAGGAGTCGGGCGATGCCGATGCCCTGGCCACGGCCCAGGCCCTGGTCAAGGACCAGCAGAACATCACCCTGGGCGACAAGGAGCGCCTGCTGGGCTCCCTGGAAGGCTCGGGCAAGATCATCCTGCCGGAACCCCAGGCCCTGCTGACGCCGGCCTCCAAGATGCCGGGCCTGGACGGCCAGAAGATGTCCAAGTCCTATGGCAACTTCATCTCCCTGCGCGAGCTGCCGGATGATGTCGATGCCAAGATCCGCAAGATGCCCACGGACCCGGCCCGCGTCCGCCGCCATGATCCGGGCAATCCCGATGTCTGCCCGGTCTGGCAGATGCACGAGGTGTATTCGGACGAGACCACGAAACAATGGGTGCAGCAGGGCTGCCGCTCCGCCGGCATAGGCTGCATCGAATGCAAGAAGCCGGTGATAGACGCGGTGAATGCAGAACTGGAACCCATGCGTGCCCGCGCCCGCGAGTTCGAAAGCAGTCCGGACCTGATACGCAGCATCCTTAACGAAGGCAGCGAGCGGGCTTCCGCCGTGGCCGAGGACACGCTCAAGGATGTGCGGGCCGCCATGGGCTTGTCTTATCGCTGAACCCTTATCGCCGAACACCAGGGCGACAGACTTACAAATCATTGGGGTCGCCCCCGAAAAATGGGGGCGTCAGGCCGCTGGGGCGATGGTAATATCGCCGCGATGAACGCAACCGCTGTGAAGCGGCAACGAGGTTGGGCAAGCTCATGAGTGGAACGGAACAGGACGACGAACTGGTATTGGCGGCTATAGCCGACATCCAGGCCGACACGGACCCCGCCAAAGACACTGCCAAGGACGCTGCCGGCAGCGCCGAGCCCGAGGCTGCCCCGCAGCAGCAGGAAATGCCCTTCGCCCTGGTCTATGGCCAGGCCTTCACCAAGCTCCCTGACGAT
>DASUXS010000493.1:0-3756 GCA_036377855.1 Moraxellaceae bacterium | reverse complement strand
CAACAACTGGCTGCGCGCCCTGCGCGACCCTGCGCTGTCGCCGGTGCTGGCCGCCATCCACCAGCGCCCCGGGCACCCCTGGACCGTGCCCGAGCTGGCGGGCATCGCCTGCCTGTCGCGCTCGGCCTTTGCCGACCGTTTCGGCAGCGTCATGGGCAAGCCGCCGCTGACCTACCTGGCCGAGCACCGCATGCGTCTCGCGGTATGGCAGCTGCGCCATACGCAGCAGCCGGTCTGCCGCATTGCCGAGATGGTGGGCTATGCCTCGGAGACGGCCTTCAGCCAGGCCTTCAAACGCGTCTATGGCAGTTCGCCCTCGCGTTACCGCCAACAGCTGGAGCAGGCCGGCTGAACGCGACAATCGCGCTACGGCCAGCCATTCCGCGTGCGGCGCCGCTGCGTTAGAGTCGGCGCATGCTGTCGCGCAGGAATAACCAATAATGACAACGCGCTTTTCCTTCTCGGTCACCGACGAGCTTTTCCATCATCTCGAAAGTGCCGATGAACCCTTCGGCCTGCAGCTGGATCTCCGTTTCAGCGGCCGTCTCGACGAACAGAAGCTGGAAGCGGCCACCTATGCCGCCATGCAGACCCATCCCCTGGCCCGCGTGCGCCAGCTGCCGGCCCAGCCCAGCAACCGCCACTATGAGTGGGAGCTGGTGGAGCGTCCCGACGAGGACCCGGTGCTGGTGGTGGAATGCGAGGACGATGCCGCGGTGGATGCCGCGCGTGACTCTTTCTATTCCCGCCGCCTGCTGCTGGAAACCGCGCCGCCTTTCCGTTTCCTGATCGCCCGCCACAGTGGCGGCGACTGGCTCTTCCTGAAAATGAGCCATGCCGCCACCGATGCCGCCGGCGCCTACCGTTTCCTGCAGTCGGTGCTGCGCCAGTATGCCGGCGTGGACGATGCGCAGCCGGCCGACATGGATGTGATCAAGGCGCGCAACCTCAGTCGCGAATTCGGTGCCAAGAGCCTGCCGGAGCGCCTGAAGCGCGCCAGCAACCTGCTGGAATACCTGGTGGACTCGGTGCAGCTGCCCACGCGTATCGCGCCCATGTTTGGTGACAACAAGGCTGGCGTGGCCTTTGTTTCGCACACCTTCAGCGTCGAGCAGACGCAGGCCCTGGCTGTGCTGCGCAGTGGTCGCTCCACGCTCAATGACGTGCTGGCGGCGCTGCTGCATCTCACCGTCGAGCGCTGGAATGCCAGTCGCGGTGAAAGCGCCGGCCGCGTCACGCTGATGAATGCCATGAATTTCCGGCCCATCACCTGGCGTCAGGAAGGAGTGGGCAATTTCTCGCTGTGGGTGAATGTGGCCACGCGTGATGCGGATCGCCGCAGCTTTGAACGCGCCTTGGCGGCGGTCACCGAGCAGACACAGAAATTCAAGACCGATGAATCCGCCGGCCTGCTGGTGGACCTGCTGGGCATGGTGAAGCTGCTGCCCAGCGGGTTGCGCAAGGCGTTGACGGGGCTGATGCCGCTGACGGGTAATTTCGTCGTGGATACCGCTGTGTTGAACAACCTCGGCCGTGTGCCCGACCTGCCGGATCCGGCGGGCAAGGCCGGCCGTATCACGGCCATACGCTTTTCGCCGCCCACGCATATGCCCATGGGGGTGGCGGTGGGGGCGGTGACGCTGCGTGGTGAGTTGACGGTGACTTTCCGTTATCGGCGGGCGCAGTTCGACAAGCATGCGGCGGAGGCGTTCAAGGATACTTTCCTGCGCTTGCTGGAAGAGCTGGTTGCCCGTGCCTGAGTGCGTGGTAGCGATTTCCAATAAAAAGCCCCGCGATGCGGTGCTTTTTATTGGAAATCTACACTGAGCCCTCTATTTCAACTGTCGCCCCGGCGAAAGCCGGGGCCCAGCGTCTTTAGCGGCGTCAGAAAAAAGCAAAGTCACTGGGCCCCGGCCTTCGCCGGGGCGACAGTGGGGTTGTTAGCTGCTTTAAGTGGGGATGCGACGGCCGTGGCTTCGCTTGCGAATGAAAACTATCTTGGCCATTAGCCCTTCGACAGGCTCAGGGCGAACGGTTTTCAGAGGGGACTTTCTTTAAACCTGCCGCCGCTGCGGAAACTTCTGCCGGAACTTCGCCAGCTTGGGCGCCACCACGAACTGGCAATAACCCTGGTTGGGATGATGCGTGAAATAATCCTGGTGGTAAGCCTCGGCCGGCCAGAACGGCACCGGCTCAGTCACCACTTCCGTCACCACCGGGCTGCTGCCCCAGGCGCCGGTGCTGTTCAGCACCTCAATGGCTTCCCGCACCTCGTCTTCCTGCTCTTCGCTCTGGCAGAACACCACCGAACGGTACTGCGTACCGACATCATTGCCCTGGCGGTTCAGCGTGGTGGGATCGTGGATGGTGAAGAAAATCGTCAGCAGGTCGCGGAAAGACACCACGTCCGCATCGAATTCCACCGCCACCACTTCGGCATGGCCGGTGGCGCCGGTGCAGATCTGCTCATAAGTGGGATTGGGGCGGGCACCGCCGGCGTAGCCGCTGACCACGGAGCGCACGCCTTTCACATCGCGGAACACCGCGTCCAGGCACCAGAAACAACCACCACCCAGAACTGCCTTTTCAGTTGCCATCATTCTTCTCCGTTAACGGGGAGACTGCAGGAATTCAGAACGAGGAGCCGGGTGTTTGCAGGAAGGCCAGCTCTTCGGGCGTCGATTCGCGACCCAGTACCGCATTACGGTGGGGGTAGCGACCGAATCTATCAATGATGGCTTTGTGGCGTTTTTCAAAGTCCAGGTTGAATTCCAGGCCCGGCTCGGCAAACAGCAGCAGCGCCTGCTCATGGATGGCCAGGGATTCGCTGTGCATATAGGGCATATAGAGGAAGGCACGCTGGTGCGGCGGCAGCTCCAGCGCTTCGCCGGTTGCCACGGCTTCCTGTGCCAGTACCAGGGCCATGCTGTCGCCGGCAAAGGCTTGGCCGCTGTCGCGGAAGAAGTTGCGGGCAAACTGGTCAAGGACGATCACCTCGGCCAGGCGGCCGTGGATGTCGCGACGCCAGCCGTATAGTTCGCCCTGGCGGGCGGCTGCATAGAGGGCGCCGAAGCGCTGCTGCAGCTGGCGGTCGAAAGCCGGATTCTTTTCCCACCAGGCCGACTCCGGAATTTCCCGGAACCAGAAATCCAGTACGTCATCCAGCGTGGGCAGGCTTGTCTTCATTTTCCTTCCGGTTTGCGTTTGCGTCCATCAGCACGCGGCGGCAGGCCGGTGTGCTGGGTCAGCAGGCGGCCTTTCTGCGGTTTCACTTTCAGCGATATACCACCGCCGGCGCTGGAGTTCTTCTTGCGCGGTGCCTGATAGCTGCCTTCGCCCGTGCCGGCCGGCTGATTGCGCGGAATCAGCTGGTGCTTGCCATTGCCGATAAGGTCGGCGCGGCCCATTTCCTTGAGGGCTTCCCGAAGCATAGGCCAGTTATTCGGATCGTGGTAACGCAGGAAGGCCTTGTGCAGGCGGCGGCGTTTTTCGCCCTTCACGATATCCACTTTCTCGCCGCTGATACGCGAAATCTTTTTCAGCGGATTCATGCCGGAATGGTACATGGCGGTGGCCGTGGCCATGGGCGAGGGATAGAAAGTCTGTACCTGGTCGGCGCGGAAACCGTTGCTCTTCAGCCAGAGCGCCAGGTTCATCATGTCCTGGTCGCTGGTGCCGGGATGGGCCGCGATGAAATAGGGGATCAGGTAATATTTCTTGCCGGCCTGCGCGGCGGCGGCATCGAACATCTTCTTG
>DASUXS010000492.1:0-2953 GCA_036377855.1 Moraxellaceae bacterium | reverse complement strand
CGGGATATGCGCTATCGGTCATGACGGGGCCTGCAAACGGGCGGGATGCCCTCTCCCTGCAAAGACGGGGCAGCAAAGCATTTTGTGACATGCCCGGGCAAGTCCGCCGGAAACCAGCCCCTTCTTGCCTTGAACCCGCTTTTGCCCAAGGCTTGCCCCATGAAATCCCTGCTTGCCGCTGCCGCCATCGCGCTCACGCTCTACGCCTTCATTCCCTATATCCGCGACATCCTGCGCGGCAGCGTGCGGCCGCATGTGTTTTCCTGGGTGATATGGGGCATCACCACCGCCGTGGTTTTCCTGGCGCAGCTGGCGGCCGGGGGTGGTGTGGGGGCCTGGGCCATAGGCGTATCCGGCAGCATCACCTTGCTGATTGCCGTGCTGGCCTTTGCCAAACGCGGCGACATTGCCATCACGGCGCTGGACTGGGGATTTTTCCTGGCGGCCCTGGGGTCGCTGCCGCTGTGGTTTTTCACGGCCGATCCCTTGTGGGCGGTGGTCTTGCTGACCGTGGTGGACCTGCTGGGTTTCGGTCCCACGCTGCGCAAGGCCTGGGCGCAGCCGCACTCGGAGTCCCTGCTGTTCTTTGGCCTCTTCCTGCTGCGCAACCTGCTGGTGCTGGCGGCACTGGAAAGCCTGTCGCTGACCACCGCGCTTTTTCCCGCGGCAGTCGCCGGGGCTTGCGGCCTGCTGATGGCGCTTGTCGTCTGGCGCCGCCGGCAGGCCGCCCTGGCCTGAAGAAGGCCGTTACAGATCCATGCGGTCTATGGCCCAGTCTATGCCGTCGAATTTCGGCATTTCACGACCATCATCCACGCCGATTTCCGCCTTGACCAGGGCCTCGAGCTTGTTGCTCATGGCCAGCACCAGTTCGGCATTCTGGCCCTTTTGCGCGCCCAGGTTTTTCATTTCGGCGGGATCGCTGGCGAGATCATAGAGCTCCACGTCATTCCACTGGTAAAGCTCGTCCAGGCTGGTCGGGCGATTGCGCTGCAGGGGCGAGAAATAGCGCGTGAACTTGTAGCGGCCGTCGAACACGGTGCGCAGGCTGCCGCGCTTTTTCATGTTCGGGCGGTAGCCGGCGGCCTGCATGGCCTCCTTGGGATTCTTGCCGGCGGCGCGGGCCTCGGCCAGCAGGCGCACGGCTTCGCTGTCATTGGTGGCAATGCCGCTGTAGGTGAAGAGCACGCCTTCGCGCAGCGCGTTCACGCCGGCCTTGGGCGTGGTGAGCAGCGGCGTGATGTCCTTGCCGGGCAGGGCACGACCCGCCACCGCCGCTACGCCGGCAGTGGGTACACCGGCCATCGCCAGCAGGCTGGGCACGAGGTCGATATGACCGGTCAGCGCATGGCAGTCCTGGCCGCCCGGCACGTCGGGATGCACCACATGCAGCGGCAGATGCGTGATTTCCTCGTAGGCAAAAGGACCTTTGCCGCGCAGGCCGTGGGCGCCACCCATTTCGCCGTGGTCGGAGGTGAAGACGATGATAGTGTTGTCATCCAGCTGCAGCGCTTCCAGCTCAGCCAGCAGCGATTCCAGCTGCTGGTCCACGCTGCGTATGCTGTTGAAGTAGTAATCGTTGAAACGTTTCCAGCGCGCCGGCTCCGGCGGCACGGCACCGAGCACATAGCCCCAGGCGCGGTTGAACTCGCCGTGGGCAGCGGGACGACCCGGTTCATCGAAAGGCTGCTTGATATTGGCCGGCAGGGGCTGGTTCCAGCTGTCGCGGAAATCGGCATGCTCGGGCGCCCGCGTGGGCTGCATGAGCAGGCGGCCGGTGTCTTGCACGTTTTCGCCCGGCGCATCCGTGTTGAAGTACATGATGTCGTGCGGATTCACCAGGCTCACGAACAGGGCCCAGGGCTTGCCTTCGTCGGCCAGCGGACGGCCGCGGCTGCGCAGCCAGGAGATCGCGCTGCCGGCAATCATATGGTCATGCTGGTAGCCGCCCAGGGCATGCGTCAGCACATCACCGGGCCAGACGAAATCGGCAAAGCCGTGGGCTTCCATTTCCTTGGTGAAAAGATGGTCCGGCTCTTCGCGCTCGAACTCGCGATTGAGATGCCATTTGCCTTTGTAGGCGGTGTAGTAGCCGGCCTTGCGCAGCATGTGGCCGACGGTGGGAATCGTGGGTGACAGCGGCTTCACATAGGGCAGGTCCACATTCTCGAACATGCCGTTGTCCGCAGTCTGCAGGCCGGTCATGAGCACAGCGCGCGAGCTGGTGCACATCACCGCCGGGCAGTAGTGGTTGTGGAAAGTGGTGCCGCTGCGTACCAGGCGCTGCAGGCCGGACAGCTTGAGGCCGCGCGGCCACTGCCTGATGTAGCGCTGCTGGTCGGTGAAGACGAAGAGAATATTGCGGCCGCTCTTGAGCTTGCCCGAAGGCTGGCGCGGCTTGGCTGTTGTTGTCGCCGCCGCCGCCGCGGGCTTGGCCTCGGCCGCAGCGCTGCCCAGCAGGGGCACGGCGGCGGCGACCGTGGCGGCGGTCAGGAATTGGCGTCGGGAAAGGTCACTGCTTTCGTTATTGTCGTTGCCGTTATTGCGTGAGTCCGACTGCGACATGGGGAATCCGTCTCCGATAATAGTGATAGGTAGGCGCTGCGCCTGCCTGGGCACATCATATCGGTTTCACTGCCAAGCCAAGGCCTGCTGGTAATACCGGTCGTCGTATGCCACCGGCAGGCTGGCGCCCGACCCGCGCATGCAAGCGGCAGAAATGTGGGCAATGAATATCTCTGGCATACTCACCCAACCCAATAACCGACATTTTTACTCGGACTTATAAGACACCAGGCATGTTCAGGTTTATCTGGTTATTCATAAAAATCGTCCTTAGCGCCACCCTTCTCCTTCTGGCATTCATCATGCTGTCCGCGATATTCAGGTTCGGATGGGGTGGAGGCATTTTTGTAGGGCTGCTGGCGCTGATATTGATTGCGATGGCCATAGT
>DASUXS010000491.1:0-2924 GCA_036377855.1 Moraxellaceae bacterium | reverse complement strand
CCGCAGATATCTGCGGCTTTTTCCGTTGATGTATGTCAACTCAGTTCGCGAACTGTTCGCGGACCTGTTTGGGGGGCGCATCGAACCAGCGCCGGCAGGCACGGAAGAAAGCGCTCTGGTCGGCAAAGCCCAGGCGTCCGGCAATCTGGCCGAAGGCCAGCGAGGTGCGTGCCAGGTAATGCCGGGCCATGTCGCGGCGTGCCTGGTCCAGCAACTCCTGGAAAGAGGTGCCTTCGTCCTGCAGGCGGCGACGCAGGGTGCGTTCACCTATGCACAGTGCCTCCGCCACGGATTCACGCGTGGGCACGGCTTTCTCCAGCTGGCGACGGATTTCCTGCTGCGCCTGCAATGACAATGAATTCTGGCGCAGACGTGCCAGACGTTCCTCGGCCAGGCGCTCATGCAGATGACTGAGCTGCGGATCGGCGGATGGCAAGGGCAGGGCCAGGTCATCATGGCTGAAGAGCAGGGAGTAGCGGCCGCGGCCGAATTGCAGCGGGCAGCCCAGCAGCGCGCTGTGCGCTTCGTGGCTGTCGGGTGCGGCGTAGCCGAATTCAGCCGTGAGCGGCTGGATGTCGCTGCCCACCAGCCAGCGGCTGAGGCGCATCAGCAGCGCCACGGTGTAGTCGACGCGGGCGCGGGGCAGGGCGCCGGCATACCAGCTTTCCAGCACCAGGCGGCAGCCGTCTTTTTCTTCCAGCAACTGCACCGCCTGCGCGCCGTTCACCAGGGTGAGGAAGCGGGCGAGCCGGCCCAGGGCATGGCGCAGGTCCGGGCTGGACATCAGCACATAGCTGATCACGTCCAGGCCGGTGGGATGGCTGCAGCTGGCGGCGCTGAGGCCGATGTCGGGATTGCCGCTGGCGGCCACGGCCAGGTCCCAGAGACGGCTGACGCCGTCGTGGTCCAGGCGGGCATCGGGGCGGGCCAGGCATTGCGGGTCCAGGCCGGCCTGTTGCAGCAGGGAGGAGGCGTCCAGTCCATTGGCGTTAAGGGCATCCGCAACTCCGCGGACCCAGAAAGACGCGATGGTGGTCATGGGCAAATGATGATCGTGAGCAGGGGGCCTGCTTCTTCTTGTGTTGGGTTGATAAGGGGCCCAGCCTATGGATTGGGTACGTAAGTACTAGTGAGCAAGGGTTAAACGTACGTTTGAACAGGACGAGTGGCGGACATCCTGGCCTCCCTGAGCAATAAGACTGGCCAGTCACACAAATGACGCCTCTGGCGACGACTTCTAGCATCTGCGGACTGACGAAGAAGGCGGTCAGAAGGATAAAAAAAGACCGAACCGCCCAGGATGCATCCCCGCCCCAAGGCTGCCTGACGCAGCCGTCTCGTCTGGTTCAACACCCCACCCGAACGGGAGATTTCCTATGAGAGCCGGCATTCTTGCCCTGGCCCTGCCGCTCATGCTGGCCGCATGCGGCGAGAGCAGCAATGACAACACGACCAAGCAGAGCTACACCGCCGTGAAGACGGTGGGCGACAGCCTGGCGGACAGCGGCAAGGCCGATGGCAGCGGCCGTTCCGGCGTACTGTCGGCCGCGGCCCCCGCCACGCTCAATCCGCTGTGGAATGACCTGGTGGCCGGCAGCTTCGGCCTCAAGCAGTGCTCGTATTACTGGGTCAGCCAGACCAGCTGCAGCAACTACGCCATCGGCGGCGCGCAGATCAATTTCCAGAATGGCGGCCCGACCTACGCCGTCGACAACAGCACGCAGAAATCCATCACCAAGCAGCTCATCGACATGGGCGCGAACGGTTATGCCAAGGGCGACCTGGTGCTGGCCATAGGCGGTGGCAACGATGCCGCCACGGTCTTCACCAACTACGCCACGCTGCTGCTCCAGGGTGCCGTCAACCCCAACGCCAAACTTCCGATGCAGATCCAGGCAAGCTCCCTGCTGGATCCCGCCACCGTGAACTCCATGCTCAGCGGCGCTGCTTCCACCTACCCGACCATGGGCGCCACGCTGGGCCATATGTATATGACCGCGCTGGCCAACCATTTCGCCGACACCATCACCGCCAACGTGCTGGATAAAGGCGCCAGCCATGTCGTGGTGGTGAACATGCCCAATGTCGTGCTCACGCCCAAGCTGCGCCTGACGCTGGACGGCTTTGAAGCCGCCAGCTACATCAACCACGCCACCCGCCTGCAGCTCGAAGCCGTGGTGACGGACTGGGTGACGGAATACAACAACCAGCTGGCAGCGCGTTTCGCGCGTGACAAACGCGTGGTGGTTGTCGATTTCGGCAAGGCCCTCACCGACCTGGTGAACGATCCCGCGCAATACGGTTTCACCAACTCCAGGGATCCGGCCTGCCCCAGCAGCGGCACCTGCACCGATGCCCTGCTGTCCGCGACCACGCCCCCTGCCGGCGCCACCGGTGGCACGCAGTGGTGGAGCACCTATGCCTTCGCCGACACCTTCCACCCCACGCCCCTGGGCTACAAGCTGCTGGCCCAGCGCGTGAACATCAGCATGGCCCAGGCCGGCTGGCTGTAAGAGGAGAATAAAAAATGAAAAAGACTCTGCAGCTGACTGCCCTTGCCCTGGCCGCCGCGCTGGGCACCAGCATCGCCCACGCCGAAGCCGCCGGCAGCTGGCTGGTGAAAGGTGGCGTGATGACCATACGTCCCGATGTCGACAGCGGCGACCTCACCACGCCCAGCCTGCCCGGTACCAAGGTGGATGTGGGTGACGACACGCAGCTGGCCGGTGGCATCACCTATATGTTCAGCGATCACTGGGCCGTGGAATTGCCGCTGGCTGCGCCTTTCACTTTCGATCTCGAGGGTGATGGCGCCGTGGCCGGCATCGGCAAGATCGGCGAAGTGAAGGCACTGCCGGTGACCGTGTTCGGGCAGTACCGTTTCCTTGCACCGGAATCGCGCTTCCATCCCTATGTGGGCCTGG
>DASUXS010000490.1:0-23104 GCA_036377855.1 Moraxellaceae bacterium | reverse complement strand
AGGGCGTTGAACAGCCGCAGGCTGGGCGAAGCGAATAATCTCGAGAATTCAGGCAGGGCTTCGTTGGAGGCCCGCTACACGTCGTGGAGATTCCCGCCTGCGCGGGAATGACGAAGCCATGGTCGTGGTTGAAGCCGCCTACATCACCACCGAGAAATTGAACTGCGCCTTCTGCACAGCCGAATCCTCGGCATAACGCAGGCTCTCCTCCAGCTCGGCCACCACCGCCTCGTGGTCATCCCGGAACAGGCCGAAACGGATTTTCTTGTCGCGGATTTCCTGCAGCGCGGCGGACAGCATGCCCACCACCAGTTCGGCCGGCTGCCAGACACCGCTGCGGGCCATCAGCTCATCGGTGGAGCTCATGCCCTCGGGCAGCTCCTGGTCTTCCAGGTTGAAGCGCAGGTCGGTGGTATCGCAGAGCTGGCTGAAGGAGCGGCCGCTGCTGCGCTGGCAGACGGCATCCAGCTTGCGGCTGTGCCGGTACAAGGCGTATTTATCGCTGGTATCGGACTCCACCACGCCGTCACGCAGACGGTTGGCCCACAGCACCGTGCCCATGTCGCCTCCTGCCTTTTCCTTTTTCTAAAGACTCATCTTCTCGCTGAAGAAGCCTTTGCCGCCGGCCTCGTTGGACCAGTCACCGATATCGATGTGGAAGCCACGGCTCTTCAGCACATTGCCCAGGGCAAACAGGTAGCCGGTATCGGGCATGCCGGTGAAAAGCCCGTTCACCTCGCGGCCCAGCGGCGTGAACAGGCGCGCGGACAGAGTCAACTCCTTGCCCTCGCCTTCGATATACAGGGCCTTGCTCTGGCTGCGCAGCACGGCGCGAAAGCCTTTGGGCGTCACGCTTTTCAGGGTGACCAGTTCGGCGCCGGCCTTGAGCAGTCCCATCTCTTCCATCTGCGCGAACATGGGGCCGTGGATGTCGCGCTGAAAATAACCGGCGGCCTCGCGGCAGATGAAGCCGCCCAGATCAAGCCGGGTCATGAAACGTATGGTGGCCATGTCGGCCTTGGACAGCGTGCCCAGGAACATCAGCGTACGCACGCTGTGCGTACCCGGCTGCCGCACCTCGTCCACCAGCACCCGCGCCCACATCTCCTGGAAATCGGTGGCCACGGCGCGCGCCGCGCAATCACGCCAGCGCAGCAGCCAGTCCGGCTCCACGGGGCGCTCGGACAGGCTGGTGACCAGCAGCATCTCGGCCTGCATGTCGGCGCGCAGGCCGACGCGGCGCACATGCAGGGAATGGCGCAGGGCCAGGATGTCCGCCTCCAGCCGCACCGCCTGCAGGGCCTCGGCCGTGCCCGGCACGCGCAGCTCGTCCAGCGGGTCGTCCTCGGCCTGTTCGATGAGGGGATTGATCCGTATGCCGGCCAGGAGCTGGGCGTCGGCGGCTTCTACAATCTCGCCGTGGCGGTTGAAGATCTTGCGCCCGGTATGCAGGTCGTCGAGCTCGGCCAGCATGGACTGGATGACGGCCAGCTCGGATTCGCGCACAGCCTGGCGGTCCTTCTGCCCGGCACGCAGCTGCCAGGGCGGCAGCAGCGGCATGTCACCGCCGCCGAAGAGGGTGTTCCAGAGTTTGTCCGCCAGTTTCTGTTGCAGGTCGGGAGCCGCCGCCATGAAGCATGTCCGCAGGGAGTCGGAAGGCCATTACAGCACGATTGGCCCGGGCTGCCAGTCCTTGCGGGTCAGGCCATACGGCCGATGGTCAGGGCGCCTGGCGGGCACTGACAAAAGCGCAACAGCGGCCCGCCAGTCACCCACCGGCGGGACAGGCGGGGCGGCGGGTGCTCTGCTAGAATCGCGCGCCTTTCCGGGACACCCACCGTGCAAGGCGCTGCCTTAGCCGGGCCAGGCTGACCCGGCCTGACCGACGACCGGACCCGATGCCATGCATCACGCCTATTCATATCGCGCCCACTCTTCCCTGGCAGGCCTGCTGCTGGCCCTGGCCTTGCTGCTGTCTGCCTTGCTGCCAGTTGCTGTGGCGCAGGCCGACACCGAAGAAAAGCTCACCGTGCTGAGCTACCACGAGATCGCCGACGCGGACCAGGCGCTGATCCCGCAATACGCCGTCACCCCCACCATGTTCGTGCGCCAGATCGACTGGCTGCGCAACAACGGCTACCACTTCGTGAGCGTGGACGATGTGCTGGCCGACAAGGCCGGCAAGAAGCCGCTGCCGGACAAGGCCGTGCTCATCACTTTCGATGACGGCTACCGCTCGGTTTACGACCATGCCTGGCCGCTGCTGAAAATGTTCCGCATCCCGGCCGTGGTGGCCGTGGTCGGTGGCTGGGAAGATGAAAAAGGCACGGTGGATTTCGACAGCCGCCATATCGACCGCGCCCAGCTCATGAGCTGGGACCAGCTGCGCGAACTCAGCGCCAGCGGCCTGGTGGAAGTGGGCAGCCACAGCTTCGACCTGCACCGCGGCCTGCAGGGCAATCCGCAGGGAAACATGCAGCCCGCCGCCACCACGCGACGCTGGTTGCCGGAGAGTAAGCGCTACGAAGACGAAGCCAGCTACCGCAAACGCGTCGAGGCCGACCTGCGCAAAAGCAGCCAGCGCATCAAACAGCAGGTGGGCCGCGCGCCGCGCGTGATCGCCTGGCCCTATGGCCGCTACAACGACACCGTGCGCGACATCGCCGGCAAGCTGGGCATGACTATTGGGCTGACGCTGGATGATGGCGCCAATGTCGACGGCACGCCCTTGTGGGGCCTGCGCCGCATTCTGGTCGAGCGTGGCATGTCGCTGTGGGACCTCAACCGCGAGATCACCATCCGCAACCAGAATCTTTCCGACAACGATCGCGCGCAGAAGGTCATGCACGTGGACCTGGACTATGTCTACGACGCCGATCCCGTGCAGCAGGACAAGAACCTGGGCCATTTGCTGGACCGCATCGTCGCCATGGGCGTGAACACGGTCTACCTGCAGGCCTATGCCGATCCCGACGGCAACGGCTCCGCCGATGCCGTGTATTTCCCCAACCGCCACCTGCCCATGCGCGCCGACCTCTTCAACCGCGTGGCCTGGCAGATACGCACGCGCACACCGGTGAAACGTCTTTATGCCTGGATGCCGCTGCTGGCCTGGGAGCTGCCCGCTGCCGATCCCGCCGCCAATGATCGCGTGCTCACGCTGCCCAGTGAGAAAGCCGACCATGTGAACATGGGCTACAGACGCCTGTCGCCGTTTTCGCCGCGCGCGCGTCAGGCCATACGCGACATCTACGAAGACCTGGCCCGTTCCGCGCTCTTCGACGGCCTGCTTTTCCATGACGACGTGACGCTGTCCGATTATGAGGACGCCAGCGAATTCGGCCTCAAGGCCTATCGCGAATGGGGCCTGCCCGGCAACATCGCGGACATCCGCAAGAACGATGATTTCCTGGGCCGCTGGACCATCCTCAAGATCAACACCCTGGACAATTTCGCCATGGAAATGGCCGCCGTGGTGCGTACGCAGCAACCAGCGCTCAAGACCGCGCGCAATATGTATGCCCGCGTGGTGCTGAATCCCAAGGCCGAGGTCTGGTATTCACAGGCCTTCGAGAACTCCGTGGCCAATTACGATTTCACCGCCATCATGGCCATGCCCTATATGGAAAACGCCCCGGATGCGCCGGCCTTCTATCGCGAGCTTGTGGAGCGCATCAACGACCGCCCGGGCGCCATGAATAAAGTGGTGATAGAGCTGCAGTCCGTGGACTGGCGCCATGGCAACCGCCCGGTGCCCAGCCAGGAAATGGCCGACACCCTGCGCCAGCTCTATGCTCTGGGCGTTCAGCATGTGGGCTACTACCCCGACATGCTGTTCAACGACCATCCGGATCCGGCCGTGCTGCGCCCGGTGCTGGACAGCAAACCCAATGCTCCGGAAATCCGCTGATGAGCACTGACATGAGCCTGCATCTGCAAACCATATGGCAAGGACTGCTGGGTTTTGTTTTCTACTACCCGCTGTTCATGTCCTATCTGTGGATGCTGGGCGCGGCCATCTTCTTCTGGCGCTATGAGCGCGGCCTGCCGGCCTATACGCAGCCGCGCGTGCTGCCCAACACCCCGCCGGTGAGCATACTCATCCCTTGCTACAACGAAGGCGACAATGCGGAGGAAACGCTGTCGCATGCGCTGGCGCTGGATTATCCGGAATTCGAAGTCATCGCCATCAACGATGGCAGCAAGGACAACACCGGCGAAGTGCTGGAGCGCATGGCGGCGCAGAACCCGCGCCTGCGCGTGGTTCACCTGGCGCAGAACCAGGGCAAGGCCATGGGCCTGCAGGCCGGCAGCCTGATGGCGAAACATGAAATCCTCATCGGCATAGACGGCGACGCCCTGCTGGACCCGCATGCCGCGCACTGGATGGTGCGGCATTTCGTGGCCGATCCCGAAGTGGCGGCCGTCACCGGCAATCCGCGCATACGCAACCGTTCCACCCTGCTGGGGCGCGTGCAGGTCGGCGAGTTCTCCTCCATCGTCGGCATGATCAAGCGCGCGCAGAAAAGTTTCGGGCGCATCTTCACCGTCTCCGGCGTCATCACCGCCTTCCGCAAGTCCGCCGTGCATCAAGTGGGATACTGGAGCGCGGACATGCTCACCGAGGACATAGACATCACCTGGAAGCTGCAGCGCGCCGGCTGGAAAGTGAATTTCGAACCCAATGCCCTGGTGTGGATACTCATGCCGGAAACCCTGAACGGTCTGTGGAAGCAGCGCTTGCGCTGGGCCATGGGTGGCGCCCAGGTGCTGCTGCGCAATTTCGACGTGCTGCGCCATCCCGGCCAGAACTATATGTGGCCGCTGCTGCTGGAAATGTGCGCCAGCGTGTTCTGGTCCTATCTCATGCTGCTCACCACCCTGATCTGGGCGGCGGGCCTGCTGCTGCCCCAGGGCTGGCTGCCGGTGCTGGGTTCGCCCCTGATTCCTTCCGGCAGCGGCCTCATCCTGGGCGCCACCTGCCTGCTGCAGTTCGGCATCAGCAAATGGCTGGACAGCCGCTACGACCGCGGCCTGGGCCGCAACTACTACTGGATGATCTGGTATCCCATCGTGTTCTGGGTGATCAACATCGGCACCACCATCAGCGCCTACCCCAAGGTGCTGCTGCGCCGCGAAGGCAAACGCGCACGCTGGATCAGTCCGGACCGCGGCATACGCCCGGGTGGTGGCACCAACGGCGGCTGAGCCGCGAGGCCGTGTTGAACGGGAGGGAGGGGAAGCCGGGGAGGGGGCGGTGAAAACTGCGCTGCCAAGTGTGATGGCCGTCGGAAAGTGGCAATCATTAACGAAAATTCACAATGGATTCATCACCGCTCATTGCCTAAATCGGCATAATGCGCGCCCTGCGGACCCCCACCCCTGAAAGCCCAGCCCGGGAGTCCTGAGAGCCTAGAGCCATGAGCGACTCCCTGATCATCAATGCCCGCCAGCACCTGCGCTGGCACGAACGCCTGTTTTCCGATGCCTCTACCGCCATGCTGTGGGGCGTATGGCTGTGGCTGTGGCGCCCGGTGCTCAGCACCGTCAACTGGCTGGCCGCCCTGGGTGCCAGCTTCCAGCCCACCCTGATGAAGCTGCTGGCCAACGGCTCGCCCCTCAATATAGAAGGTGGTGTGGTGGCTCTGGTCGGCACCTCAGGCACCCTGCTGCTGTGGAACCTGCTGCCGGCGCGCAAGGCCGAAGCGCCCCAGGTGCACACCCTGCGCGACTACGCCGGCCACTTCCAGCTGCCCGAGCAGGACATACTCGCCGGCCGCGCCAGCTCGGTCTGCGTGGTGCACCACGACGAACAGGGTCGTATCGTGCGTATCGAACAGCGTGCCTGAGAACGGCCGCGGTGAAGCAAGGGCGCCCCAGGGCGCCCTTTTTCATGGGGTTTATATATTTTAACTACCTGACACTCACTTCAGACCACGCCATCCCCGCGAAGGCGAGGATCTTTTGGGTTTCAGCAGGGCTTAGGCCCACTGTACATGGTGGAGATTCCCGCCTTCGCGGGAATGACGTAGGGCTTAGGGGGGTTAAGTATATAAATCCCTTTTTCATGGCCGCTTCCTTCCCCCTTTTCATGGTCTTGTTTTTTGGGACGGAAAGCGGCATTTAGTGGGACCTTGGTCCTCGTCGCTCCTGGTGCTTTTGGGGGACCGTTTTTCCGGGGTCTCCTGTGTCCTTGCCCTCACTAAGGCGCCTTGCGCCCTGCTTTCAGCTACTGGCTTTGCTGCTGCCGCTGCCGGCCCTGGCCGATGCAGGCGCCGTGGCAACAGAGACGGCCGTCAGCGACAACGCCGGCACAGCCCCGGCCAGCAGCCGTCCCGAACTCCTCTGGGAGCTGGATGCCTATTACTCCAGCCTGGGCGTGGAGCTGCCGCTGACGCGGGAACCGGTGCCCGAAGGCGGCGATCTTTCCGAGGTCGAGGTCTACAAAAAGCTGTTCCGCGATTCGCTGCGGCCGCGCGTGCTGATGCTGGAAGCCAGCGTCTACCCCATGCCCATCCTCGGCAGCAGCTTCAAGAAGCACCATCCCCAGGGCTACCACTATTTCGACATCACCGAAGTCGGTGGCAACGAGCTCAACCTCATCGACGGCCTCACCGCCGGCTTCCAGGAACCCTGGGCCATTTCCGCCTTCACCGGCAGCGCCATGCAGTTCGGCAAAAGCGCCGACAACGACAACCGCGGCTATATGGGCTACCTCGTTTCCTACGGCGCCAAGCACATACGCAACAATGTGCTCATCGATGACGACTGGTGGGAACTGGAATGGAAGATGAAGGGCGAGCGCAAACGCGCTGATGACGAACTGAGCTGGAGTTTCCGCCTGGGCCTCAAGACCCACGGCAATCCCGATATCCGCGATGTCGCCTATATCGCGCTGCGGCGCAGCAACCTGGACTACAAGGCGTCGCTGCTGAAATTCCTCAACAACGCCAACCTGGAATTCAAGACCGAAGTGGACCGGCGCAGCGGCCGCTTCCTGCGCCAGGAAATCACCGCGGGCTACAACTTCCCGCTGCCGCGCTACCGTTTCGCGCTGACGCTGGATACCGGTTTCATCTACGAAAGCGATGACAAATACAGCGGCGCGCTGGCCGACCCCACCGCCGACGCCTTCACCATCGTGTTCCGGCCCAATATCAAGTTCTGATGCGCCTCAGGCCAGCACAACGCGGTTACGGCCGCTGTCTTTGGCGCGGTAGAGCGCGTCATCGGCAAAGCGGATCAGGCTGTCCGCATCCAGGCCGGGATCCTTGATGTTGCAGTAGAGGCCGAGGCTGGCCGTGACATGCAGCTGCTCGCCGTTTTCCGCCGGCACAACCACCTGCTCCAGCATGCGGCGGCAACGTTCTGCCAGCACATGCGCGCCATCGCGGTCGGTGTCGGTCAGCACCAGCATGAATTCCTCGCCCCCGTAACGACCGACGCCGTCCGTGGTGCGCACCGCCTCCATCAGCACATGCGCGGCCGCCTTGAGCGCGCGGTCACCCGTGGTATGTCCCCAGCGGTCATTGATGTGCTTGAAATGGTCCAGGTCCACCATCACCACCGACAGTGGCGCACCGGCACGGCGGCTGCGCGCCACCTCCTGGGCCAGGAATTCCATGATGCTGCGGCGGTTGCGCACGCCGGTGAGCGCATCCGTCAGGCTGAGGTGACGCACTTCCAGCTCGCGCCGGTGCCAGCGCCGCATCACGAAATCGCCCAGCAGCACGATGCTGACCAGCTGCGGCACGGAAAAATAAACCATGCTGTAGAACCAGACCTTGCCGGCCTCCGGACTGTGCGGCATGGCGGTGGCAAACAGCGGCGCATAGGGCAGCGCACCGGTGGCGCCGGCATAGGACACCGCCGCGATCACGCCGATGGCGGCCAGCAGCGCGGGATAGACCGTGCGCCGCGGAAACAGGATGAAGCCCACCAGCGGGCCGCCCGCCATCACCAGGCCGGTGGCCACGGACAGGCTGCCGATCAGGTAGCCGAAATAGCACAGCGAAAGCGCATAGAACTGCAGGGCCAGGAAGGGAAAGAAGCGCTGGGCCGCGGCCTGGCGACGCAGCAGCAGGCCCACGGCGCTCAGCGCCAGGGACAACAGGATGACGCCCTGGAAGACAGCGCCATAGGAGCGCAGCATGCCGGCATTCACATACTGCAGCAGGGGCGAGGCCAGCATGAACTGGCGCCAGACCTCCCAGGACACCAGCATGGGAATGGTGATGAGTATGCACAGCACGGCCTTGTCCACCGGACACCAGTCCAGCGGATTGCCGAGGCGCTTGAAGAGGGTGAGCAGACCACGCATTGCCTTGCCCGTGTTGTTCTTGTTTTCGGGAAAGATAGCCCTGCCGCGCAAGCCCAGACAATCGGCGCAACGGGTCAGGAGACCAGCCGCCCCGATTGTCCGAGGAGCGGCAGCCCGGAAGGGCTGGGTGTACAGGACGACGGTCGGCCCGGTGGCGGGCCGGCGCTATACTGCGTCCGCGGTCGCCCGGCGACTGCCCGGGACAGCACAGCCATAGCCGGCGTCCCCGGAAAAAGCATGCAGGACCAAGGCCCAGGGACATGTCCGAGACAGATCAAGCCACGGAAAACGGCGACACCGAACAGGCACTGAAATCCGCGCTGGATGAGGGCCTGCTGGCCCTGCTGCGCCTGCCCGACAACAGCGAGAACGGTTTCCGCCGGCATGCGCGGCAGCGTGCCGCCGGCCTGCTGCACCAGTCCATCTACGGCCTGGTCGCGCTCTACCTGCTGGTGGTGGTGCCCATCTACCTGCTGGGCAGCGAAGACAATATCGGCACCTGGATTGCCTACAGCATGCTGCCCATAGGCATGGTGCTGGGCGGCATGTGGGTCACCACCCGCCTGCCCGCCCTGGATGCGCATGTGGAGACCACGCTCTGCATCAGCCTCTTCCTCACGCTGCTGGGCACGGTCTACTGCTCCATGCTGCTGGGCAACGCCTTTTTCGGGCGCATGTCCTCCTACATGACCATCTACATCCTCATCATCGCCTTTTCCATCCTGCAGCTGCCGGCGCACCTGGCGCTGACCTCGGCCCTGCTGGCCGGCCTGTCGGCACTGGCCATCGCCCTGCTGCAGGGACTGGCACCCTACTGGCTGGACGTGATGCTGTATTTCGGCGTGCCGCTCATCATCTGCACCGTGAACGGCTACATCCTGGAATTGTCGGAGCGGCGCAACTATGTGCAGACGCTGCTGCTGAATTTCGAATCACAACGCCTGCAGGGCCTGCGCCAGCAGGCGGAGCGCGATGCCGCGCGGCAACATCGCCACACCGAATTCCTGGAACTCATCAGCGGCAATCCCGGCATCGAAGACCTGTTCTCGCGCACACTGGCTTTCCTGATCAGCCACACCGGCGCACAGGTCGCTGCGGCCTATGTGCTGCAGGGCAAGCGCCTGCTGCGCGTGGCGACCTGGGCCGGCACGGCCCTGGAAAAACGCCAGCAGCTGGGCGTGGAAGAAACGGTGATGGGACCGGCCCTGCGCAGCGGCGACATCCTGCGCCTGGAAAACCTGCACCGCAATTACCTGCCGGTACAGGCAGGCTCCGCCACGCTGGCCAGCAGCAGCATCATGGTGCTGCCCCTGCTGCATAACGGCGAGGCATTGGCCGTGATAGAACTGGGCAAGCTTTCCACCTTCACGGATGAAGAGCGCGACATTGCCGCCAACATCCGCACCCATCTTTCCTATGCCGTGCTCGCCGCGCGCGTGCATGAGCCGCAACCAGGCGCAGTGTCCGCCACGGCCAGTCGCTGACAACTCAGGACAGGCTGAACTCCTCGCGGATCAGCTGCTCCATGGTGTAGAAGCCCTGCTCCAGTTCCGCCAGGCGCTTGAGCGCATAGAGGGCGCCCTGCCCGAAGGCATTGCGGCTGATGGACTCATGCACCAGGCGCAGGGTCTGGAAGGGAAAGCCGAATATCACTTCATGGCGGCCGACGATGCCGCCGACGCGGATGGAATTCACCTGGCGCACCGGATCCAGGTCCAGCGCTTCAGCAATGCGCATCGCCGTGCCTGAGACTTCCTGCTTGCCGCGAAAATGCTCCTCCACGATTTCCACGTCGGCATGGGGGGCCATGCGCCGCATGGCCTGTGCCGCCACCATCAGGAAATTGACGCCGAGGGTGATGTTGGGGGAATAGAGTACGCGGGTCTTGCGTCCCAGCTCACTCAGGAGTTGCAGCTGCTTCTGCGGATAGTGCGACACCGCGGACACGATGCCGACGCCAAAGCGCGCCGCGGCCCGGCCGTAGTAGGACAGCGTGTCCTCGCCAGAAAAATCCACCACGAAATCCACGGGATGTTCGCGGAAAATCTGCTCCGCGCTTTTTTCATCCATGGCCAGCAGTTCGCCCTGCTCGACATCCATGCCCAGCATGACGCCGGCATGGCTGTGCAGAAGATCGTTGTTGCGCCGCGCCACCCAGACCAGATCGATCTGTTCGTCACGAATCAGCTCCTGTGCCACCGCCTTGCCGGCACGACCGAAGCCGAACAGGCCAACACGGATCGTGGGTCTGCGCATGTCATGGCCCTCCGAATGAGTTGGAGGGGCCTAGATAACAAGCTCATCCGGCAATGGCAAGGCAGAAAGCTATTGACATCGACGCATTGCAGGAAAAATTTGCGGATTTTCCAGAATCTTTCCGCCATTTTTACAGGCGGCGCATTGGCCAGGCCGTCGGCACGGCAGGCTTAACGCGCGTAGGTGTGCTCGAGATAATCAATGATGTCCGAAGACTCCAGCAGCGCCGCACCGGTATTGGGATCCTCGAGATAAGGCACCTGCATATGCCCGGTACGGCGGAAATGGAAATCGCGCTTGCCGCCGGTAACAGGCTCATAAGGACCCGGCTTCAAGCGCAGCACGGCGGGACCGATGTCCTGCCAGCGCTCCTTGCCGACATTGTGCAGCACATAGGGAATTTCCAGCTCGGTCAGGCGTTCACGCACCAGGCGTGAGTACGGACTGGCATCGAAGCTCCACAGCTCCAGCATTTTTTCCGGCGGCTGCGAGGGCCGCAGGCGCAGGCCGCGACCGCCGCGCACCGCGGTCGCCAGCATGGTGGCCGGCGTCTTCAGCAGGGTCCTGCGATAGGCCGAGGGCGTGCGGCCGTTGCCATAAGTGCGGAACAGGTAGTCGATGATGTCTTCGGACTCGTACATCACTGTATTGGTGTTGGCATCCACGAACAGCGGGAACTGCTGCTTGCCGCCCAGGCGCTCGGCCTCGGCGCGGAAGCGCGTGCCGCCCTTGGGGCAGGGATAGATTTCCACATCCAGATGCAGGGCCGACAGCGCCTCGCGCACGGCGCGACAGAAAGGGCAGCCTTCCATGTCGTAGAGACGCAGGGGCAGCGCCGGCTGCGCCGCGGTGCTGACCAGGGCACGGGCACCGCGCCACTGGCCCAGGGTGGAACTGGCCACGGAGCCCAGGACACTCAGCTGGTGCAGGACGGGATTGGGCATGGCGGACTCCGGGAAAAAGGGGGCGGGACAGGGGGCCGGTACCGGCGAGGGCGGCTACTCTGCCACAGCCCGGCGGCCCGGCTCCAGTCGTCCGCTACCGGCCGGTCACGGGCCGAACTGTTGCAAACAGGCCAGCCAGGCCGTGAAAAGGGGCCAAAACGCCGACCATGCCTACATTTCATCCACCCGCCGGGCCTACCCGAGGCGGGTCGGCTCAGCCATAATTCGCCGGTCCTTTTCGGGCGCCGGCCTGGCCACAAGCTGCCGGCAACCTTTGCCACTACTGGCACCCACCCGACCAACCCACGGAAGCCAAAGAACAATCATGAGCACCCCCACCATCTATACCGACCTTTCCCGCGCCCGCCTGGTGGAACTGGCTGTACAGCGCGGCGAAGGCACCCTGGCTGACAATGGCGCCCTCAACGTCAACACCGGCCACCGCACCGGGCGCTCCCCCGCCGACCGCTACATCGTCGACGAACCCAGCACCAGCGGCAGCATCCACTGGGGCGCCGTGAACAAGGCCTTCCCGGCCGACAAGTTCGATGCCCTGTGGGATCGCGTGCAGAGCTACATCAGCCAGCGCGACCAGTTTGTTGCCCACCTCCATGTCGGCTCCGACCCGCAGCACTACCTGCCGGTGACCATCACCACCGAAACCGCCTGGCACAATCTCTTCGGCAAGACCCTCTTCATCAATCCGGAAACCTTCAATCCTTCCGGCAAGGAAGAATGGCAGGTCATCAACGCACCTGGCTTTGAATGCCAGCCCGAGCGTGACGGCACCAACTCCGATGGTTGCGTGATCCTGAACTTTGCCGCGCGCAAAGTGCTGATCGCCGGCATGCGCTACGCCGGTGAAATGAAGAAGGCCATGTTCTCCGTGCAGAACTACCTGCTGCCGGGCAAGGACGTGCTGTCCATGCACTGCTCCGCCAATGTCGGCGAAGACGGCGGCGTCGCGCTCTTCTTCGGCCTCTCCGGCACCGGCAAGACCACGCTGTCCGCCGATCCCGAGCGCTACCTCATCGGTGACGACGAGCACGGCTGGGCCAAGGGCTCCGTCTTCAACATCGAAGGCGGCTGCTATGCCAAGTGCATCAACCTCTCCAAAGAAAACGAGCCGGTGATCTGGGACGCCATCAAGTTCGGTGCCGTGCTGGAAAACGTGGTGCTGGACGAAAACAGCCGCGTGCCCGACTACGATGACGTGAGCCGCACGCAGAACACCCGCGCCGCGTATCCCCTTACGCATATTGCCAAGCGCGTGGAAATCAACCGTGCCGGCGAACCCAAGCACGTGATCTTCCTCACCTGCGACCTGTTCGGCGTGATGCCGCCGGTTGCCGTGCTGAGCAAGCAGCAGGCTGCCTTCCACTTCCTGTCCGGCTACACCGCTCTGGTGGGCTCCACGGAAATGGGGGCCGGCCCCGGCATCAAGACCACCTTCTCCACCTGCTTCGGCGCCCCGTTCTTCCCGCGCCACGCCCGTGAATACGCCGACCTGCTGATGAAGCGCATCGAAGAGTTCGACTCCAAGGTGTTCATCGTCTCCACCGGCTGGACCGGCGGCGCGCACGGCGAAGGCAAGCGCTTCTCCATCCCCACCACCCGCGCTGTCGTGCGTGCCATCCTCACCGGCAAGCTCGACAACGTCGCCACCCAGCACCTCGACATCATGAACCTCGAAGTGCCGGTTGCCGTGGAAGGCGTGGACAGCAAGCTGCTGGTGCCGCGTAACACCTGGGCCAACCCCGAAGCCCACGATGCCAAGGCACGTGAGCTGGCCGGCCTCTTCCTCAAGAACTTCGACGAGAAGTACGCCGGCGTGGATGCTGCCATCCGCGCCGCAGGCCCCAAGGCCTGAGGAAAAGCTGAGCAATGAAAAAGGGCGCCTTCGGGCGCCCTTTTTTATTTCGCCCACAGCAGCAGGCCGCGGCTACTACGCATTGCCAGCCTCATCCGCCATCGCCATCATGCCTGCCAGCAAGAAAAAAAGGGGGTGTGATGAACAGGAAAAAAGTGGCGCTGGCAGCAGTCATCACCGGCCTGATGATCACCAATCTCCTGGCTATCCATGCCGCCGTGGACTGCGGCATCAGCCTCACTTATCTCGACGACTCCGCGACCCATAGCGGCATGGCACTGCAGCAGACCCGGGCCATCCTGCCACTGGTGGCAAAAGGCGCGGAGCGCCAGGCCATTGTCCAGGCCGTGCAGGCAACCCAGACAGCCCCAGTCGCCCCTTTCGAAAAGGATGGCTACCTGTGGGTAGGCGAGCTGGGACTCAAATTCGACCAGGACGGACACTTCCTGGAATTGGCCTCGGACTAAACCGGAAAGCCCATGGACGCCACCATGCACAAAGCACTCGCACTCAGCCTTGGCCCCGCATTGGGCTTGTTGCTGGCGACCTTTGCCCTGCTCTCTGGTACCGGGCCGGGACTGGCCCTATTGTGCCTGGCACTGGCTGCCAGCCTGGCCATCGTCATGCCGGCACTGACCCTGCTGCTGCTCAATGCCTCCCGCCTCAGGCAGCACCCCTGGCAGGCGACCATCGCCGTACTGACCGGAGTGCTGTTGGCAGGTGGACTTTGCGCAAGCGCCGGGGTCTTTAACTTCTGGTAGTTACCATGCCCATGAAGAGTCTTTCACCACTGCTGCTGCTTTCCACCTTTGCCCTGGCCGGACCAGCACCGGAGCTTTCAGGAAGCTGGTCCATTGATCTTCGCAACACCAGCGAGATCAAGGCAGGGCTTGCATGTGGCAACGCGGGATTGCACCTGCAGCAGTCAGGCCAAACCATCACCGGCACCTACCACTACGCTACGCCTGGATGCGGCCGCATTGAGGAATCAGGCACAGTCGTCGGCAGCGCCACCGCCAATGCAGCAATCCTGAATATCACCAGCACGCGTAATGGCGCTATTGTGCGGGGCCAGGCCCAGCTACACGGCAACAAGCTCCTGTGGCAAGCACTGGAAGTGGTGAAAGAGGGCGTGCCTGCCGGTGATGAGCTTATCCTGCAACATGCCGAGCTGCGCCGGGAAAAGAACCCGTAAAGCAAAACCGGCAAAGCCAACACCACTCTTTCCAAAGAAAGCACTGAGGAGTCGTCCATGAAAATCGATACCGTTGCCACCTGGCATGAGCTGGTCCGTAACCGTGATACCTCGGGACTTGATGCCCTGCTGGCCGGCAATGTGGTTTTCCATTCGCCTGTGGTGCATACCCCGCAGGTGGGCAAGGGCATAACCACGCTTTATCTTTCTGCAGCCGTGCATGTGCTTGCCAATGACAGCTTCCGCTATGTCCGCGAAATCGTCGGCCCCAACGACGCCATGCTGGAATTCGAAGTCGAGATCGACGGCATCCTGCTCAATGGCATAGACCTGTTCAAATGGAATGAGGAAGGCAGGATCGTTGACTTCAAGGTACTGGTGCGTCCACTCAAGGCCGTCAACCTGATACACCAGAAAATGGGCGCCATGCTGCAGGCCATGAAGTAATCTGGCGGCGCGGTAATTCTGAAAAAAGCAGAAAGACGGCAAGGAGAAGGCAATGAGCAAGGAAGCATCCGCCTCGGCACAGATAGACCAGCGCATTGCCGATCTCGGCGACTGGCGCAGCAAGACGCTGGCGCGCATGCGCAAGCTCATCCATGACGCCGATCCGGCGGTGGTGGAAGAAGTGAAATGGGGCGGCACGCCGGTCTGGTCGCATGACGGCATCATCTGCACCGGCGAATCCTACAAGGGCAAGGTGAAGCTGACCTTTGCCAAGGGCGCCTCGGTGGACGACCCGGCCAGGCTTTTCAACTCCAGCCTGGACGGCAATACCCGCCGCGCCATCGACATCCTTGAAAACGAAGAGATCGATGCCACGGCTTTCAAGGCGCTGGTCCGCGCCGCCATTGCCGTTAACCAGGCAAAAGCCAAAAAGAAGAAATAGCCCGCAGGCGAGGCCAGCATCCCGCTCTCCGTGTTTTCCGCACTTCAAAGCGGCGGCATCTCTTGCTAGCGTCAGCGCCCTGAAACAAAAACATCAACAGGGAGAAGGGGTCATGCGCAAACTTGGTTTCGGAATCGTCTGGTTTTTCGCCCTGTCCATGGCCGCCCTGATGGCAGGCGGCTTTGTCGTCGGTTTCCAGGCCGGCCTGCAGGACACCGGCAATGCCCAGGCTGCGGGACAAGCCGCCGGGCAGGCCTTCGGCCAGAAATACGGTGGCATCATCTTCCTCTCCGCCCTGGTCATCGCCACTGTCGGCAGTATTTTTGGCTGGCTGCCCGGCACGCGCTCCAGCGAAGCGCCTTAAGAACACAAGCAGTCCTTGCCCCAACCATGAGCGCCCGGCCATGCAGCAAGCCATCACCGGTTTCCACCAGGACGATGAAGCGCACTGGGTGGCGCAGCTGGCCTGCGGCCATAACCAGCATGTGCGCCACAACCCGCCCTGGACCAGCCGCCCCTGGGTGCTGACCGCCGAGGGACGGGCCCAGCGCCTGGGTGCCCTGCTGGACTGCCGCAAATGCGACGAAGGCGCTCCGCCCGACCGCCCTGCCACCCGCTGAAGGCACCGCCTGCCGGCGGTTTGGCCTTTGCTGCCAGGAAATTGGGCTGATTGGTCAGTGACGCCCCGGGGGTGGGGGCGTAGATTGCGCTGCCTGATCCCTGTGCCCAGCTTCCGCTGGCGCCCGCTGACAGAGAGCCCGCTGATGAGCAGTTACCAGAAGCCCGCCCGTTCCGCGTCGTCCCGTCCCACCCTGCGCCAGCGCGCCAGCCGTGTCCTGGGCAATGCCCGTGACCGCCTGCTGCACGCCAAGGAAATCTCGCAGGCCGGGCTCACGCCCTATGACATCGTGCATGACGACGGCCTGGTGTCGCTGCGCCATTACCGTCCGCTGCATGAAGAAGTCATCCTGGTCGACGGCGAACCGCTGCGCGTGAACCGTCAGCGTCATAAAGTGCCGCTGGTGATCGTGCCGCCGCTGGCGGTGAACATGCTGATCTATGATCTCTTCCCCGAACGCAGCCTGGTGAAATACCTGCTGGCGCGCGGCTTCGATGTCTATCTCATCGACTGGGGCGTGCCCGGCTTCAAGCAGACGCATTACAACCTGCACACCTATGCCGCCGAACTGCTGCCGGAATACCTGGACCGCGTGCGCGCGCACAGCGGCCAGCGCGAACTGTCGCTGCATGGCTGGAGCATGGGCGGCATCATCACGCTGTGCTACGGCGGCCTCGGCCACGACACGCATATCCGCAACCAGGTCGTGCTGGGCTCACCGGTGAATTCGCATGCCTCGGGCCAGCTGGGCAAGGTTTACCAGTTCATCAGCGCGCGTGCGGAATGGGTGCGCGAACACACCGGTTTCCGTATCCACAACCTGAGCCCGCGCCTGCTGCATACGCCGGGCTGGATAAATACCGTCGGCTTCAAGATGACCAATCCGGTGGGCAGCGTGATGGGTTACTGGGACCTGCTGAAAAACCTGGGCGACCGCGAATTCGTGGTGGACCACGCCACCAACGCTTCCTTCCTGGACCATATGGTGGCCTACACCGGCGGCATCGTGCAGGACATGATGGTGCGCATCTGGATAGACAACGAGATGGCCGATGGCCGCATGCCCATAGGCAATGAAGAGGCACGCCTGGATCGCATCACGTCCAACCTGCTGGCCTTTGCCGGCAAGGCCGACACCATGGTGACGCGCGATGCCGTGGTGACGCTGATGGACCTGGTCAGCTCCGAAGACCGCAGCTTCCACGTCGTTCCGGGCGGCCATATGGGCATACTCTCCGGCAGCAAGGCCGCCACCACGGTATGGGCCAAGACCGCCGACTGGCTGGCAGAGCGCTCGGACTGAGCGCTCCGTCCTATCCCCTCACTGCAACACACCATCACGGCAACATCTTCACGGCAATATCTTCACGATAGGGCCCGCATACGGCAGGATAAGCCCAGCTTCCTGCCGGCCTTTGCCATGACCGCTCCCCTGCTTACGGAAGACGTCGTCCGCTTCATGCTCAGCGGTGTCTCCATCAGTGTTGCCTCGCGCGATGTGCGGCGCGTGCCATCGCTGGCGCGCGCGGCCGGCTGTCGCGTGAATGCCGGCGAGGTGACGGTGTTGCTGCTGCCGGCGCAGGCACGGCAGCTGCTGGCCGACATCAGCGCCAGCGGCATGGTGGCCGTGGTGTTTTCCTCACCCAGCACCAATCGCACGCTGCAGATCAAAGGCCGCCTGCAGTATATCCAGGCCGCGTCATCTGACGACGTGGCCGCTGCCGTGCAGCATCGCGAAGCTTTTGCCGAAGGCATCATCCCCCTGGGTTATGCGCATGACCTGGCCTATGCCGTGCACTGCCGCGACAATGTCGATCTGATGGCCGTGCGCTTCGCGCCTACTGATGTTTTCGAACAGACCCCCGGCCCCAAGGCCGGCACGAGGCTGGCGCAATGAACTGCCTGGGCCTGGAAGACATACGCCCCTGCCTGGAGGGCGAGATTCCCGCTGCGGTGGCGACCTGCGGCGCTGATGGCATTCCCAATGTCACCTATGTGTCGCAGGTGCATTTCGTGGACGAGGGCCATGTCGCGCTGTCTTTCCAGTTCTTCAACAAGACGCGCGAAAACATCCTGGCCAATCCGCAGTGCACGGTGATCGTGCTGCATCCGGAAACCGGCGGCCGCTTCCGCCTGGCCCTGCTTTACCGGCGCACGGAAACCCAAGGCCCGGTGTTTGAAAGCATGAAGGCCAAGCTGGCCGGCATTGCCTCGCAGACCGGCATGAGCGGCATCTTCCATTTGCGTGGCGCCGACATTTACCAGGTGCTGGATATCGAGCATGTCCCCGGTGATGAAGCACCACCGCCCGTGGGCGTGCTGAATCGCCTGGCGGCACAGCGCCGTCTTACCGGACAGATTGCCAGCTGCACCGAGCTTGCAACCCTGCTGGAAAAAACCCTGGAAGGACTGGAAGCGTATTTCCGTGTGCAGCACGCCATGATCCTTTTCCTGGATGCCGGCGGCCGCAAGCTCTATACCGTAGCCAGCCGCGGCTATGCGCAATCCGGCATAGGTTCCGAATTCCCGCTGGGGCGCGGCATCATCGGTGTCGCCGCGGAAGTGCGCACACCGATACGCATCACGCATATGGCCTCGGAATACATCTACAGCCGCGCCATACGCGAACATGCCGCCGAAGCCGGCATGGGCAACCTGCTGGAAACCGAAATTCCTTTTCCGGGACTGGCCGAACCGCATAGCCAGCTTTCCGTGCCGCTGCTGGCGGGTGGACGTTTGCTGGGCGTGCTGCATGTGGAAAGCCCGGAACCACGCCGCTTCAGCCATGAAGATGAAGACGCCCTGGTGGCCGCTGGCTCTTTGCTGGCGGCCAGCACGCTGTCGCTGCAACAGGCTGCAGAATGCCCGGCCGACGAAGCTGGCGATGAAAGCCTGCCCGTTCCTTCCGGTGCGGCACTCAGCGTGCGCTACTACCCCGCCAATGACAGCGTTTTCCTGGGCGAGGATTACCTGATCAAGGGCGTGGCCGGTGCAATTTTCTGGCGCCTGCTGCAGCTGCATCATGAAGAGGGCCGCAGCGAATTCAGCAACCGCGAACTGCGCCTGGACCCGGCACTCAAGCTGCCCGATATCGACGACAATCTGGAAGCCCGCCTTATCCTGCTGCAACGCCGCCTCGCCGACCGCGGCAATCCCCTGGCGATTGAAAAAACCGGGCGCGGACGTTTCCGCCTGCGCCTGTCCCGCCCCGTGCTGCTGCAGGAAATGCCGGCGCGCTGACTTTAAAAGTATCAGGCGCGTTTCAGCAGCACATTCCCAGCGAACAGGAAGACCGACACCAGCACCACGATGGACGTGATGCCTATCACCGGTTCCACGCCCGCATTGCCCTTCAGCAAAAAAGCCAGCGCCAGCATCATGGGCGGCAGGGCCAGGTTATGCAGCCAGAACTGCACCGTGGCCACACGGCTTTCCGCCGCACGCGGAAACAGCTGGTAGACCAGGCCTATCAAGGCCAGCGACACCCAGCCCAGCAGATTGAGATGGACATGCACGGACATCAGGCTGTGGTCGTGGCTGGCGCCCATGAACACACCAAGGCTGACGGCGATGACGAAATAGACGATAGCGACATAGATCCAGCGGCTGGCGGCAGCTTGCATGGCTAAAACTCCTTTTAATGAATAATGGTTAAACGACACCGATGAATTCCATGGGCTGGCGTTGCAGGCCCAGGGCGGTTTCCAGCTTGCGGACATCGGCGCTGCGCAGATGCGGGCGCACTTTTCCCAGCACCATTTCCACCGTGCCGGCCGGCGCCACTTCCTGCATCTTGCGCAGGAAGCCGGCACGTTCCTGCGCCGTCATGGCCGGCAACATCCAGCGCAAGGTCTTGCCGGCCTCTTCCTGCGATTGCGAAGCGACGATGGCGCCCTCTATGGCCATGATTTCCGCATCGGAATGCGTCTCCCATAGCAGCTGGTTGTTGTCGCGCTCTTCCACCGCCATATGCGCAAGATTGTCGGCAATGAAATGCGTAAGCTGGCGATACAGGTCCTGCAACACGCGTTCGCGACGCAGCGCCGGCAGGTGGCGTATGGTGAAAGCCTGGGCGGCCAGCGCATCGATTTCGCGCTGGTGTTCTTCGTGGTCGGCCACGATGGCCGCGGTGGCGCCGGGACGGCGCGCTTCCAGTGCCGGATGCAGGTAGCGGTTTTCCTTGTCGAGGTGGCGGCGGCAGAAATCCAGCAGCTCTTCCAGCTCTGCCATCACGGCGGCGACTTCTTCATGGTCTTCGCCATCAAGGCGGCCGACGGCCACCAGCATATGGGCGAAAAAGGCACGCATGCCTTTGTGTATGGGGGCGTAGATATCGAAACGGGGAGCCGGCATGGCTGATCCTCCTGAAGGCCTGGCGTCAACAGGAGGCATGCTAGGGAGAGGCCGCGGCGGGCGTTGCGAAATAGGCCTTAAGGAAATCCTAAATCTTTCCTAAAGGCCTATCCGGCCGTAGGCTGCAGGCCGCGCCAGGCCAGCCACAGGGCCCGCAGGCGGCCGCCCGGTGCCTGCCGCAGCACGGCATGGAAGACCTGGCGCCGCACACGGCGCGTGAAGTCGTGCTGCAGGTACTGGCGGTAGGGCGACCACACGGCGCGCAGCTGCAGTCCGGCGTCCGGCGTCCGCCGCCACGCCTGCAGGGCCAGTAGCACATCGCGCAACAGCTGCTCCACCGGGCTCAGCTCTTCGCGCGGCAGGCCGGCCAGCAATTCAGGCAGCACCCGTGTCGCGTCCTGCAGGCCGGCATCGGCCTGCGCCCACAGCAGCAGGCTGCTGCGGCTTTCATCGCCGGGCAGCGCGCCGGCCTGCTGCATCAGCGCGCGGCCATGCTCCCACTTGCCGGCCATGCGCCAGGCCACGCCGACCTGGTAAAGCGCATTGGCCGTGGCCCCTGCCGGACAGGGCTGGCGGCAGGGGCTCATGCTGCGCACCGCCGCCCAGGCCTGCTGCCGGACCTGGAAATCAATCACGGCCGACCACAGCGCGCCGTCTTCGCGGAAGCGCGGATTGCCTTCCCAGAACAGCATGGACAGCTGTTTGGGCTGTGCCGCTCCGTTCAGGGCATACATCACCGCTTCACGCCAGAACGCGGCATTGCCGGCAATCGCCGCCAGGGCATCCGACACCGGTCGCGCCGCGGCATCGTCGGCCAGCAGGCAACGCACCCAGGCTCGCGCTGCGATGGGCGGCGTGGCCGGGTCAACCGCCAGCTCGCGCAGCATGTCCCAGGTGGCCTGGTGCTGGCCTTTTTCCAGCAGCCAGGTAACGGGACGCACCAGCAGCCAGTTGTTGTCCAGGGGATCCAGCAGCAGCTGGCGGTAATGCGCCAGCGCCGTCGCCACCTCCCCGCGCAGCAGTGCCAGGCGCAGCCTGCGCACGAGGACATACTGGTCGTTGGCAATATGCTGGCGGGCCAGCAACTGCTCGCAATCGTCGAGGTCGCCTTCATCCAGGTAGAGATCGGCCAGCGTCAGCACGCTGTAGCTGTTGGTGTGGTCCTGATGAATGGCCCGCACCAGGTATTCGCGCGCCTCCAGGCGGCGGGCAACCTCATGTTCATCCTTGGCATGGCGCAGCAGCATCTCGGCGGCCATGCCCAGCACCACGGGACTGAGCGGATGCAGGGCGACGCACTGGCGCAGGCAGCGGCAGCAGTCGTCGCCACGCCCGGCTTCGTCATGCCAGCGCGCCAGCAGGCGCCAGGCGTTGTAGTGCGCGGGATCGTCGGCCACCACCGCTTCCAGTTCATGGATGGCGGCGTCGTGCTCGCCGGTCTTTTCATTCAGCCAGGCCTGGTAGGTGCGGATTTCGGAATTGGCGGAATCCTTGTCACGGGCACGGGCCAGCAGGGCGCGCGCTTCGTGGATAGCCCCTTCCTCCACCAGCAGGTCGCAACGCGCCAGCAGGGCCTCGTTCTCGTGCGGCGCCAATTCGAAGGCGCGCTGCAGGCATTCATGCCGACGCTGGCTGTCGCTGAATATCTTGGCGGCCTGCAGCCACAGCGTGGCGGAATCCGGAAATTCCTGCAGCAGCTGCTTGGCCAGGGCCTCCACCGACGCGCTGTCCTGTTCCTGTGCCGACCACTCATGCAGCTTGTCCCAGGCCCAGGCGTAGTTGTGGTCGATACGCAGTGCCTGGCGCAGGGTGGCCAGGGCCTCGCGACGATCGCCCTGGCGCAGCTGGATATCGGCCAGATAGCCGTAATAGGGAATGTAGCGCGGGTTGGCGCGCAGGCCGCGCTCGATGGCGGCTCGCGCACCCGCGACATCCGCGCGCAGTTCGAGCACATCGGCCAGCCGGGTGACAGCGAGGGCATAGGCCGGATTGATGAGCAGCGCATTGCGCACGCCGCTCTCCGCGGCTTCGAGCTGGCCTTGCAGGCGCGCGACTTCGGCGCGGTCCAGGTGCAGGCGCGGCAGCAGCGGAAAACGCCGGCAGGCTTCATCAAAAGTGGCCTGCGCCGCCTCCAGCTGGTTGGTTTCGAGCTGGAAACCGCCCAGGCCCGCCCAACTCTGCCAGAGGTCGGGACGCAGGCGCACCGCCTCTTCCAGGAAATGCCCGACCTCGGCATCCGGCAGGTAGCGCCGTGCCAGGGACTGGAATTCCAGGATGCCGTTGCCCAGCGACACCTGGCGCATCAGCTCGGCATGGATGAACTTGAGGGCCTTCTGCTTGCCTTCGAAATCGTCATGGCAGGACAGCAACCTTTCGAACACGCCATCGGCATCGATGAAGATGCGTATGGCATGTTCATAGGCCGTCTTCGCGGCCGCGGCATCCCCCATTTCGCGGTGGATGTCACCCACTTCCATCTGCAGCCAATATTCGCCCGGCTCGCGCTCGCGCGCCGCCTGCATCAGGGCCAGTGCCTCAGCATGGCGGCCCTGCTTGCGCCACAGCGCGGCCTGCGCCGAGGCCAGGCGCGCATCGTCGGGACGGCGCGCGAGGATTTCCGCGAGCAGCACGCTGCGCCGGTCTATGGGCAGGCGCTGC
>DASUXS010000489.1:0-9066 GCA_036377855.1 Moraxellaceae bacterium | reverse complement strand
CCCTGGGCCAGGGCGCGCACGGCCACGGCGGCGGCGCGCTGCAGGCCACGGGTGTCGAGCTCGGCGGCGGGGCCGGCGCCTATCACCAGCACCTGTTCGGCGCTGATGCCGGGCAGGCCGAACAGGGCCTGGCTCTGGCCGGGCTTGCCTTCGAAGCCGGCGGCCTTGAGGGCGCGGGCGAGGGCGCCATTGCTGGCCTGGTCCAGGGCCTGGGCGGCCGGGGAGAGCTTGTCGCCAGTGGCCGCGACGATGACGGCGCCCGTTTTTTCCGTGGCAGGGGATGCGACCTTGAGCGAAAACTCCATCACGACCTCGCAAGACAAATACGAAAGAGTTGGCGGATAATCCCGGGCCTTGCCGACAGCACCGCCGAAAGGCCGAGTGTACTGTCTACGCTTGTTGCAATGCCAACCCGGACGCGTCGTCCGGCACGGCCAACCCGGAAGGCCCGGTTCACGTGATCATCCGCCGCTATATTTCCCTGCAGGTCCTGGGTTCCGCTGCCGCGGTGGCCCTGGTGCTGACCGTCATCCTCATGAGCGGCCGCGTCATCAAGTATTTCGGCATGGCGGCGGATGGCCGCCTCGATGTACGGCTTTTGACCGCCGTGCTGGTCTATCGCCTGCCCGGCTTCCTGGACCTCATCGTGCCGCTGGGACTGTTCATTGCCATCCTGCTCACCTTCGGCCGCCTCTATCTCGACAATGAAATGTCGGTGCTCTCCGCCAGCGGCGTCAGCCGCGCGCAGATGGTGGGGCATCTGGCTTTGCCCGCGGCCATCGTCATGGCCTTTGTCGCCATGACCAGCCTGTGGATCACGCCCGCTGGCAATGCCGCTTCCGAACGGCTGTTTGCCGAGCAGGCCGAACGCAATACTTTCGATCTTGTACGCCCCGGCCGTTTCCAGCCGGTGGGCAAACGCATGCTGTATGCGGCCGCGTTGTCCGAAGACCGCAAGCGCCTGGTGGATGTGCGTTTGTTTGAGCAGAAACCGGTGGCCGGCCATGACAACCGCCAGGTGCTGGTGCAGGCCGAAACCGGCCGCAGCGAACGTGATCCCGCCACCGGCGACCGTTACCTGGTGCTGGAAAACGGCGTGCGCTACGAGCTCACGCCAGGCGAGGCGGCCTACCGCGAATTCCGTTTCGACAGCTACCGCATACGCCTGCCCGAGCCCGCCGCCATCGAAGGCCTGAGCAAGCTCAGCAGCTACAGCACGCCGGCCCTGCGCGCGGAAAGCCGCAAGAGTGCGCAGGCGCTGGGCGAGTGGCTGTGGCGTTTGTCGCTGCCTTTGTTTGTTCCCACGGCAGCCTTGCTGGCCTTTGCATTGTCCAAGGTGAATCCGCGCCAGGGCCGCTACCTCAAGCTGCTGCCCGCCATCCTGCTGTACATGAGCTATGTCGTGGCCATAGGTGCCTCGCGCAACGCCATTGAAAAGGGCCGCAACGCCGAAGCCATACTCTGGGGCGTGCATATCGCCTACTTCCTGCTGGCGCTGCTGCTGCTGGGCATGGACAACCTGCGCCTGTGGTGGCGGCGCTGGCAGTCGGGGCGGAGGGTGGCGGCATGAAACGGCTGTCGCGCTATGTCTCGACCTCGGTGTTCTCCGCCATGCTGGTGGTGCTGCTCCTGCTGCTGGGCCTGGAGCTGGTGTTTTCCTTCATCGGTGAGCTGGAAGACGTGAAGGGCGGTTACTCCGCCTACGAGGCCCTGGTCTACATCCTCTATACGGCGCCGCGCCGCGCCTATGAAATGCTGCCCATCGCGGCGCTGATCGGTGGCATCACCGGCCTCGGCATGCTGGCCAACCATTCCGAACTCACGGTGATGCGCGCCGCCGGCGTCAGCATCCTGCGCATCGTGTGGTGGGTGGTGAAGCCGGCGCTGGTCTTCGTCGTCATCGGCCTGGTGCTGGGCCAGTACGTGGTGCCGTATACGGAAAGCCTGGCCGAAGCGCGCAAGGCGAAAGCCCAGGGCAACAACTACCTGGCGGGCTGGCTGAACAGCTACTGGCACCGCGAAGGCGAAAGCCTGCTGCGCATAGGCAGCGTGGAGCCGGACGGCCCGCTGCGCGATCTGGTGCTCTTCCGTTTCGGCGCCGACGGCCAGCTGCAGGAAGGCACGCGTATCGAGAGTGCGCGCTATGACAATGGCGAATGGCGCCTGCAGAACCTGCGCGAAACGCAGCTGCAGCCGGACGGGACCATACAGGTGGTGACCACGGCCGAACGCCGCTGGGCCAGCCGGCTCACCCCGGAGTTCCTGCGCCTGGTGACGCTGCAGCCGGAAAACCTGTCCATCACCAATCTCTACCGCTATGCCCATTACATGCAGGAGCAGGGCCTGGACGCGGGTGCCTACTTCCTTGAGTTCTGGAAAAAGGCCCTGGCGCCCCTGGCCACCCTGTCCATGGTGCTGATCGCCTGCTCCTTCATCTTCGGGCCCCTGCGCTCGGTGACCATGGGACTGCGCATCCTGGCCGGGGTCATGGCCGGCCTGCTCTTCCGCTATGGCCAGGACTTCCTGGGCTATGCCAGCCTGGTCTACGACTTCTCGCCCGTGCTTGCCGCCGGACTGCCGATCACCGCCTGTTTGCTGATCGGCGGCATTGCCATTGCCCGGGTTAGGTAGCCGGGAGGGGGTGTCGGGGTGTTTTGCTTGTGAAAACAAACATCTCCAGTTTAAAGTTCAGGCACTATAAGAAACTGGCCCCGCCTCTTGCAGGCGGCCTACAGGTAAGTCGAATTGATCACATGGACCTCGGCTGCAGCCACGGATGTGGGCGGCAAACGCAAGATCAATGAAGATTCCCTTCTGGAACGCCCGGAGCTGGGGCTCTGGGTGGTGGCCGACGGCATGGGCGGCCATGCGGCCGGTGATGTCGCCAGCAATGCCATCGTGCACCCCCTGCAAAGCATTGCCCGTCCCGACGCCCTGCCGGATTTCGTCGAGGCCGTCGAAGACACCCTGCTCTCCGTGAACCAGCAGCTGCGCGACTATGCCCGCGACCAGCTGGGCGGCCGCACCGTCGGCAGCACCGTGGTCTCCCTCATCCTGTCCCAGCACACCGGCGTCTGCCTGTGGGCCGGCGATTCCCGTCTCTACCGCCTGCGCAACGGCCAGCTCACGCGCCTGTCGCGCGACCACTCCGCCGTGCAGGAAATGGTGGAGGCCGGTGCCATCACCCAGGCCGAGGCCGACCGCCATCCCAAGTCCAATGTCATCACGCGTGCTGTCGGCGGTGCGGACATCCTGTTCGTGGATGCTGCCGTGTTCGCCCCGGAAGCCGGCGACACCTACCTGCTCTGCAGTGACGGCCTCTACAACGAAGTGTCGGAAGACAGCATACGGCGCAAGCTGGGCCTGGACAGCGAAGAGGCCACGCGCAAACTCATCGACGAGGCCCTGGACAATGGTGGTCGCGACAATATCTCGGTGGTGATCGTGAAAGTGGCGACCGCTTCTGCAGCAGCGCCTGCGGCGGCTTCTGAAGCGCCTGCGGCGGCTTCTGAAAAAGGAGCCCAGTGATGGCGGAATACCTTGCCGAAAACTCGCGCCTGCGCCAGCTCTCCCGTCGCCATGCCGATGGCCAGCTGGACCAGGCCGATTACCGCGCTCAGCGCCGTGAAATCCTGGAAGCGCTGGAAGCCGGCCGCACCCAGTCCGCCGCGCTGCCGCCGCTGGAAGAAAAACCGGTCACGGCGGAGTTCACTGGCGACAGCACCGACCTGCGCCTGCCCGACGACTCCCATGTCTTCTACAAGACCATGCCGCCGCGCGCACCGGTCGAGCCTGCCGCCGAAGCGGCGCCGGCGGCCTCTGCTCCGGACGCCGAGGGTTGGGATGGCAATACCCGTGTGCTGGCCGCCGTGCTGGGCGTGGCGCTGGTCATTGCCCTGGGCGCCCTGGCCTACGTTTTCATCCTCTGAATTCCCTGATTACAGTGCACGGCATGGATGGCCCTGACTGCGAGTACCCGCTGCCATGAGCGTCCCTGATCCCGTTACTTCCTTCCAGCGCCTGCGCAAATTCACCGACCGCGTGCTGCGCAACCGCCGCTCCATCGCCCGCGACCTGGGCCTGGTGGCGCGCAATGCCTCCTCCCTGCCCTGGATAGTCTTCCCGGTGAAATCGGAAGAGGGCGTGCGCCCGGAATTTCATCCCGACAGCTACCAGAGCCGCTGGGAATACCTGAGCGTGCTGGGCCAGATGCTGCTGCCGGTGGAGCGCCACTCCGCCTCCGAAGGCACGCGCGTGGTGCTGCCGCCGAATTTCCAGTGGTCCGATACCACCAAGCAGTCCAAATGGTTTTTCCTCAACGGCATCTGCACGGCGCCCTCCATGGCCCTGCTGGAAACCGAGGAGCTGGCGCGCACTTTCCACCGCCCCATACACCTCATCCACACGCCCACTTTCGGCGTGGTCTGGGACCTCTGGGATGCCATCACCGCGCGCACCCTGCGCAAGGATGGCAAGCTGGCCAAGCCCGCCTTCAACATCGTGCGCAATGCCCTGCTCTCGCATGAGCATGTGGTGCTGCTCTGCTATTCCCAGGGCACCATCATCGCCAGCTATATCGTGCGCAAGATCCTGAAAGACCCCGAGCTGCGTGAACATGCGCACAAGCTGGAGATCTACTGCCTGGCCGGGGTCGCGGACAGCCTGCATATCGACCTGCCGCTGACGGCGGAGCATGGCCATCCCGTGCCCTATGTCGAGCATTTCGCCAACGGCCAGGATTTCTTCGCGCGTATCGGCGTGCTCTCGCATTACTACGCCACCTCGGGCGCGGTCTTTGTCCGCCCCGAGAAAAAAGGCCATATGCTCACCGACCACTACATTCCCGGTGTCGCCCGCGGCGATTACTGCCAGGGGCGTTCACGCCTGAGCAAGTATGTGGGTGGCCGCTTCCCTACGGACAGCGATTACGTGGCTTTTGACCGTCGTCGTTAACTGAGTCGTCATTCCCGCCCCCCTTTTTTTCGTCATTCCCGCGCAGGCGGGAATCTCAGGGATTCGGGCAGGGCTTCTTTTAAGGCCCGCTGACCGTCATCAAGGTTCCCGCCTGCGCGGGAACGACGACGGCTTCGCCATCGTCGCCTTAACCTCCCTGTCACAATAATTTCCTAAGCTCCCCCGCCTCAGGATGTTTCCAGGCACAGGGTATGTGCCGCCTTCCAGCCACAGCGGGGGCTCCATGCCTGATATTCGCGAACTGGCGCGCCCGGTTCCTGCCTTTGCGCCCACCGACACCATCAGCAGCGTGGCCGAGCGTTTCCTCAGCGAGGCGCTGCAGCCGGCGCTGTCGGTACCGGTCACGGATGCGCAGGGGCATGTGCTGGGCACCATCAGCCGTTACCAGCTCAACGATATTTTCCTGAAAAAATTCGGGCGCGATCTTTTTGGCGCGCGCCCCGTCTCCGACATCATGAGTCGCGACTTCCTGAATGTGGAAGTGGGCACGCCGGTGGCCGAGGCCGCCCAGTACATCACCACGCATATGCATTTTCCGCTGTCCGAAGACTTCATGGTCTGCGAGAACGGCCGCTATGTCGGCGTGGGTGCCGTGCTGACCCTGCTGGCCGCCATGGAGCAGCAGGTGGAGCAGGGCGCGCGCGAACTGTCGCAGGCCTATACCAAGCTGAAATCCTCGCAGGCGCAGCTGGTGCAGTCGGAAAAGATGGCGTCCCTGGGCCAGATGGTGGCCGGCGTCGCCCACGAGATCAACACGCCCCTGGGGTATGTGAAAAACAATGTCGAGCTGATGCGCGAATTCAGCGGCCAGCTGCGGGAATTGCTGACCGCCAATGCCGCACTGGTCGATGCCCTGCTGGACCCGCAGGGTTCGGATGTGGACGTGGCGCGCTGCCTGGCCGCCATCGAAGACCTGCGCAGCCTGGTGGATACGGAGCTGCTGTTCGCTGACATGGAAACGCTGTTCGGTGACACCGGTTTCGGCCTTTCCCAGATCAGCGAGCTGGTGCTGGGTCTCAAGGACTTCAGCCGCCTGGACCAGGCCCATGCCGACAATGTCTCGCTCAACGACTGCGTGGCCAACGCCCTGCTGATCGCGCGCAATGCGCTCAAGACACGTATCGAAGTGATACGCCAGCTGGGCGACATCCCGCGCATCGCCTGCGCGCCTTCGCAGATCAACCAGGTGCTGCTCAACCTCATCACCAACGGCGCCCAGGCCATAGAAGGCGACGGCAAGATCCTGATCAAGACCTGGGCCGACGAGACTTCGGTCTATGTCTCGGTGCAGGACAGCGGCCGCGGCATGCCACCGGAAGTCATGCAGAAAATCTTCGATCCCTTCTTCACCACCAAACCGGTGGGCGAGGGGACCGGCCTGGGCCTGTCGATTTCCTGGCAGATCATCCAGCAGCACGGCGGCCGTATCCGTGTCGCCTCCGAGCCGGGGCGCGGCACGCGCTTCGTGATTGTCCTGCCCCGCGAGCGGCAAACCGCCGCCGCGCCCCAAGCCGTGGCGGACACGGTGCATTGAGGAGCCATCATGGAAGTGCAAGCCAAAACCCTGCCGGTAAAGCCTAAAGTCCTGCTGGTGGATGACGAGGAAAGGATCCTGCGTTCCCTGGGCCTGCTGCTGCGCATGCAGTACCAGGTCTTCGCCACCAGCGACGGCCACGAAGCCCTGGCCATCCTCAAGCGCGAAAAAATCCATGTGCTGATCTCCGACCAGCGCATGCCCGTCATGACAGGCTCCGAACTGCTGGGCCGTGCCCGCGAGATTTCCCCCGACACCGTGCGCATCCTGCTCACCGGCTATGCCGATGCCGACGCCGCGCTGGAAGCCGTGAACGAAGGCGAAATCTTCCGCTACATCAACAAGCCATGGGGACCTAAAGAACTGCGCGACACCATCGCGCAGGCCGCTGAAATCGCCCTGCAGGTGGAAGGCGCACCGCCGGTTGCCTTGGAAGCAGCTGCTCCAGTACCCGATGGCCGCCTGGTCTGCCTGGTGCTGGATCGCGATGAGTCCACCTACCAGGCCGTGCAGGAAATCCTGGGCGCGCAGCATGAGGTGATGTGGCGGCAAAGCGTGCAGGGTGCGCTGCAGGTGCTGGCCAGCAAGCCGGTGGCGATACTGGTCACCGAACTCAGCCTCGGTGACGAAGATCTTTCCGCGATGATCAAGACGCTGAAACAGGAACATCCGGAAATGCTCACCATCATCCTCACCTGCTTCAAGGACACCTCGCGCCTCGTCGACCTCATCAACCAGGCCCAGGTCTTCCGCTACCTGCCCAAGCCCGTGCGCCGCGGCATGCTCACCAAAAGCATAGAGTCCACGCTGCTGCGCTACCGCGCCATCACGCAGAAACCCGTGCTGCTGCGCACCCAGGCCGTGGAAAAACCCCAGAACGCAAGCGAACAGCAGGCCGGCGACAAGGTCGCCGAATACCTGGCCAAGCTGCGCGGCAAGACCGGCTTCGGGCGGCCGCAGCCGGCTTGAAGTCTTTCCCTTGTGCAACGATAAAGGCAGCGTAAGCTGCCTTTATCGTTTGTCATATCCTTTCATGCCTCACATATCCCATCCTTCCCATGATAAAAGAATGGCTCTAGTGGTGAGGAATACCCTGCGTTGCATTGTGTTTTGGCCAGGGGATTGCAGGGGTAACCCAGGTGAGAGCTCTATTTATGCATGAGTATACCGTTGAGCTCAGGAATGAAAGCGCGAGTCTGGTTCCCGATGAGGTGACAGGGGAACTGGGGCTGCTGCCTGTGCAAGTACGCAAAGCAGGCCATGTTCGCGGAAAATCATTTTTCACAAAATCCCTCTGGGCCTATGCGGGTGGAGAAGGCCCTGGGAACGAGTCCACAGGACGATTGAGAAGATCCTTCCCGAGTGCATTGATTGATGAGGGTGATTGTGTCTGGGTGGTGTGATTAATTTCTCGCTATCTCCTTTGTGTGCCAAATGTCCCCTGTCTCTTTTATTGCTTTTCCCGGTCGCTAATAAGAGTTAAAAAATGAATGCGATTATTGTCATGGGCTTTCTTTTAGGTGCCGTTATGCTTCTTTCCGGGATATGGATGAGAAGCTGGCTATCCTTTTTTATATTGTGGATGTGCTTCATGGCCTGGTTTGGCGGGCTGCTTTTTGAGCCGCTCACAAGGGCTGGATTGGTTGAAGCTATCTTCTGTGCACTGTTTCTTTTGCTTGCAAGCATATATTTCTTTGCCTTGCTGCTTGGGAATTTCTTTTTGAAGAGAAGTATTTTGAGTGGCTGGGTGACGAGGCAAGAGGCTGAAGATTTCTTTGCTGCTGGCAAGGGGCTGGCTTATGAGTCAAAGCTCTATAGTTGTTTGTGGGTCATTGTTTATACGTATTCGCCAGCGTGCTTAATTGCAGGGGCTATTTACGGCGCTTTAAACTAGCGTGATAAGGGGGCAGAGGTCGCGGAGCCATTTCATTGGTGGTTACTAAATGGCTCCGTCCTCTTTATTCTTCACATATCAGCAATGATTAAAGATTTTTAGGAGTGTTATGAGGCATCTTTGCCAATACCTCCAGGATTTTTGGCAAACACCTGTTTTAAGTTTGGGAGTGGTCTCTGGGGAAAGTGGATGGGTGTTTGAATACAGAAGCTATTCCGCTGAGGAAGACGTGCGGGGTGGGGAGGCAGAGAAGGTTGGTGAGTTTGTTGGCGCCTTTTCAATAGGAGTTAAATTCTGTCCTTTCTGTGGCACGGAGCTTGTGAAAAGGTAGCTCTGTCGACAATGGCCCAGACTTCTTTTACGCGCTTTTGCGCAATCCCTCTTGGCTGGTTAAAGGCGCTGGACTATTCGCTGTGCCCGGCCTGAGGCTGTTCAACGTCCTTCGGGCTTTTGTCCCGCCTTCGCGGGAATGACGGTTAAAAAAAAGCCCGCGAATCGCGGGCTTTTTTCTGTGCATGCAGAGGTCTGCCTACAACGGCTTCTCCGGCGCCATCACCCGCGCCGATTTCACCGCATTGTCCTTCATCTGCAGCACCTCAATCCGGTAATCCCCTATCTTCAGCGACAGCGCAAACTCCGGAATCGTTTCCAGGGTTTCGATGAT
>DASUXS010000488.1:0-3385 GCA_036377855.1 Moraxellaceae bacterium | reverse complement strand
TTCCTGTTTACGCGCCAGCACGCCGGACTCGGCATCATTTTCACGGATGACACGCAGCCAGTTCGGGCCCAGCCAGAGACCATCCTGCGTCACCACGGATTCATGCGCGGCGAGACGGCTGCGCAGTGCCATGGCGGCCGGCAGATCGGCGACGGCATAAATGCCGGCCAGCAGGCCACGGGTTTCCGCGCCCTGCACATAAGAAGAAAGCAAAGTACCGGCGTTGCCGTTGGCGGCATCCGGACCGCGCGTTTCCAGCAGGGTCACGCTGCCCTTGCCCAGATCCGCGAGTTTGTCGGTAAGGCTGCCCAGGTCATCGATACAGACCGCCTGCAGATGCTGGCCCAGCACGGTTTCCACGGCACGTTCCCAACCGGCCTGCACCTGCAGGCGATCGGCGAGACGCGGCCTGGCGGCGAGACCGTGGGACTCCAGCCAGGTGGTCACACCACCCGCCTGCCCCATCGCTGCCTGCTGCAGCGCTTCGAGGGAAGCTTCGCGGCCCTTGAGGGCCTGCAGGCGGGCTTTGTAGCCATCGGCTTCGTTATGTAGCTGGTTGTTGCGGTCGCGCTGCGCGGCAATGCCGGCAGAGGCGCTGTCCGCTTTTTCCTGGCCGCTTTCCAGCTCCAGCTCCACTTCCGCCAGCTGCTCGTTGAGCATGGCGACTTCATCGGCCAGCGGACCGGCCACCAGCGACTTGCGTTCGTTTTCCAGGCGCTCGGCACGTTCACGCGAACGCTGCACCGCCTGCTCCATATGCTGGATCTTGGACTGCTCGACTTCGGCCTGCTGGCGCGCGCCGGCGGCGGACTGGTTGAACTGTTCCCATTCCTGCTGCCAGTGCTGCATACGCTCTTCGGCCGCGGCGAGACCGCCCGCCAGCTCTTCCGCCTGGGCATGGAACAGCGCCTGCTCCGGCTCCAGGCCCAGCATCTGCGCACGCACGTCTTCGAGCTGGGCTTCGTCCAGCTGCAGATGCTCGCTGGCCTGCTGGTGGCTGCGCTCGGCCTGGGCCAAGTCATCCTTCAGCTGGGTCAGACGCTCGCGCTGGTGCGTCATGTTCTGTTCAAGGCGGGAGATTTCATTGCCGATACGGTAGAAGCGGCTCTGCACTTCGGAGAACTTGTCGGAAAGCTCGATCTGGCCTTCGCGCTGCTTTTCCAGGGCGGCATCGGCGGCACGCTGTTCGGCGATCACGGCTTCGAGGCGGATTTCCAGTTCGCGGATCAGCGTCTCGCGCTGCCCGACCTGGGTATCCAGGGCCTGCCAGCGCAGGGCCTGCAGCTGGGCTTTGAGCAGACGCTCCTCTTCCTTGTATTCCTTGTACTTCTCCGCGGCCTGGGCCTGGCGCTGCAGATGCGAGAGCTGCTTTTCCAGCTCTTCGCGTATGTCCGAGAGACGCTCCAGGTTTTCGCGCGTGTGGCGCATGCGGTTTTCGGTTTCGCGGCGCCTTTCCTTGTATTTGGAAATGCCGGCGGCTTCTTCGATATAGACGCGCAGCTCTTCCGGCTTGGCTTCGATCAAACGCGAGATCATGCCCTGCTCGATGATGGCGTAGGAGCGCGGCCCCAGGCCGGTGCCCAGGAAGATGTCGGTGATGTCCTTGCGGCGGCAGCGTATGCCGTTGAGGAAGTAATCGGATTTGGCGTCGCGGGTAACCAGGCGCTTGATGGAGATTTCCGCGAACTGCGCGTACTCGCCGCCCAGGGTGGCGTCGGAGTTGTCGAAGATGAGCTCGATGGACGCCTGGGCCACCGGTTTGCGCGCGGTGGAGCCGTTGAAGATCACATCGGTCATGTTCTCGCCGCGCAGGTTCTTGGCGGAGGACTCGCCCATCACCCAGCGCACGGCGTCGATCACATTGGATTTGCCGCAACCATTGGGGCCGACAACGGCCGAGAGATTGGTCGGGAAGTGGGCGATGGTGGGATCCACGAAGGATTTGAAGCCCACCAGCTTGATGCTTTTCAGTCGCATGTCGGTCCTGTGGCGACCATCGCTAAAGATGCGTGGTCATACCAATTTAAAATCCTTGTTTAACAATTAGTTGCATCAATAACTTGAAGTATCGCCTGATGCAACAAAACAGCCAGTTTCCGGCCCGGGGTGAGTGTATCGGAAAGCTCCGGCGGGCTCCATTCACGATGGAAGCAGGATGAAAACATCCCCTAGGAGCCGTCGGAAGCATGGTCCGACCAATCAAGAATCCCCCAGCCCACAGTCAGAAAGAAAACAGATCACCGTTGTTGATGGCCTGCTTCTGCTGGTAGCCGCTGGCGGCCTTTTCAATCTGGGTCGCGGCCATCTGCACCAGGCCGGCGGCATGCTTGGCCGCCTGCTCCGGAGAGCGTTTGCGGCAGGCATCGACAATGGCCTGGTACTGCGTGATGGCCTTGAGCTCATCGCTGAGCAGGTGGCGCAGATGGGCGCCATAGCGCTGCCAGCAGACATCCAGGGAATTGAAGGCCATGACATAGACCTGGTTGTCAGCCGCCCGCACGAGGTCAGACCAAAAACGCTGCACCTCGATCTGCTGGTGCTCGACGTCATTGGGACGTTTGCGCATCTGGTCGACGATGGCCTGCAGCAGCGCCACCTGCTCCGGCAGCGCCCGCTGCGCCGCCAGCCGGGCCGCATCCACCGCCAGGGTGGCACGCATCTCCAGCAGGGAACGCAGCATGGCGAAATTGGGCAGACCACTTTCATTGACCAGCAGATCCGGCAGCAACTCCAGACCCGCCACCTGACGCCAGTCTTCCACCCGGTTGCCGCCGCCATGCACGGTGCGTATCAGCCGCATCTGTGCCAGGCGCTTCATGGCCTCGCGGACGGCGCCGCGGTTCAGGCCCCGGGCTTCCGCCATCTTGCGTTCAGGCTGGAGATTGGCACCTACCGGAATGCGTTCATGGATGATGTCGCGGCTGAGTTCCTCATAGAGGGACTCGCCCAAAGGCTTGCGCTTTTGCTTGTTCATGGAATCCGCGGAGTGGTCAGACCAGAATTGGACGGACCAATACTAGCCTAAATTAACGGCGATGGCGCTGGGCCCAGGCGACTTCGATCTGCTTCACCCGCATGAGCGAGTCCAGCACCAGATTGCGCTGGTGCACGCAGAAGTCTTCGACCAGGGCAGCCGCCTGGTCGCCCTTGCGCATGAGCACACTGTCCACCACGCCCTTGAGGAAGGAAAAGGCCTCTTCCAACTCGCGGCGATCGGTGTGCAGCGCCAGGTAGTAGCTGCGGCGTATGGCCGGCTGCAGGTCCTCCAGGACCTCTTCCACATAGGGATTGGCAGCGAAGCGGTAGGTCATGCGGAAGAATTCGAAGGTGCCTTCGTAGAAACCTTCGATGTCATTGCTGTCGACCAGGGCCTGCAGGCGGTGCA
>DASUXS010000487.1:0-5630 GCA_036377855.1 Moraxellaceae bacterium | reverse complement strand
TGTGCATCAGGGCGTAGTCCATGGCTTACCTCCGGCTCTTGATGACGGTGCCCAGCTGCTGCAGATAGGCCACCAGCGCATCCAGTTCGGTTTTTCCCTGCACTTCGAAAGGTCCCTTGCGGATTTCCTCTTCCGTGTACGGCACGCCGTAATTGGCGAAGACCTGCATCTTGCGGCGGGTGTCCTTGCCGGTCAGCGGCGTGTCTTCCAGCCAGGGGTAGCCGGGCATATTCGATTCCGGCACCACGTCGCGCGGATTGATGAGATGGGCGCGATGCCAGTCATCCGAGTAACGGCCGCCGACACGGGCCAGGTCGGGGCCCGTACGTTTGGAACCCCAGAGGAAGGGATAATCCCAGACCGATTCGCCAGCCACCGAATAGTGGCCGTAGCGTTCGGTTTCCGCGCGCAGCGGACGGATCATCTGCGTATGGCAGACATGGCAGCCTTCGCGGATATAGATATCGCGGCCTTCCAGCTGCAGGGCGGTCAGGGGCTTCATGCCCGTCACCGGCTGCGTGGTTTCCTTCTGGAAAAACAGCGGCACGATTTCCACCAGGCCGCCGAAGCTGATGGCCACGATGATGAGGCCGCAAAGCAGCCAGACATTTTTTTCTACCAGCTCATGAGAAGATGACATGGTTTTCCCTCCTCAAGACTGGGGCAGGTCGCGCGGCGGCACGCCGCGTATGGTCATGGCCATGTTGTAGGCCATGACGATGATGCCGGCGAGGAAGATGACCCCGCCTATGAAGCGCCCGATGTAATAGGGATGCGTGGCGTTCAGCGCTTCCACGAAGCTGTAGGTCAGCGTGCCGTCGGCATTCACCGCACGCCACATCAGGCCCTGCATCACGCCGGCAATCCACATCGAGGCGATATAGAAAACCGTGCCTATGGTGGACAGCCAGAAGTGCACGTAAATAAGTCGCGTGGAATACATCTGCTGGCGGTCCCAGAGGCGCGGGATCAGCACATACAGCGAACCCATGGTGATCATGGCCACCCAGCCCAGGGCGCCGGCATGCACATGGCCTATGGTCCAGTCGGTGTTGTGCGAGAGCGCGTTCACCGTCTTGATGGACATCATCGGGCCTTCAAAGGTGGCCATGCCGTAGAAGGACAGCGCGACGATGAGGAAACGGATGATGGGATCGGAACGCAGCTTGTCCCAGGCGCCGGAGAGCGTGAGCATGCCGTTGATCATGCCGCCCCAGCTGGGCGCCAGCAGGATGAGGGAGAACACCATGCCCAGCGACTGCGTCCAGTCGGGCAGGGCGGAGTAGTGCAGGTGGTGCGGGCCGGCCCACATATAGACCGCGATCAGTGCCCAGAAATGCACGATGGACAGGCGATAGGAATACACCGGGCGTCCGGCCTGCACGGGCACGAAGTAATACATCATCCCTAAGAAACCGGCGGTGAGGAAAAAGCCGACAGCGTTGTGGCCGTACCACCACTGCACCATGGCATCCACGGCACCGGAGTAGGCCGAGTAGGATTTCCACATCGACACCGGCACTTCGAGATTGTTGACGATATGCAGCACGGCAATCGTCAGCACATAGGCGCCGAAGAACCAGTTCGCCACGTAGATGTGCGAGGTCTTGCGCGTGGCGATGGTGCCGAAGAACACCACCGCATAGGCCACCCATACCACGGTGATCAGGATGTCTATGGGCCATTCCAGCTCGGCGTATTCCTTGGCGCTGGTATAGCCCAGCGGCAGGGTGATGGCTGCCAGCACGATGACCAGCTGCCAGCCCCAGAAGGTGAACTTCGCGAGTTTTGGCGCAAACAGCGTGGTATGGCAGGTGCGTTGCACCACATAGTAGGACGCGGCAAACAGGCCGCTGCCACCGAAGGCGAAGATCACCGCATTGGTATGCAGCGGACGCAGGCGGCCGTAGCTAAGCCAGGCGATGTCAAAGTTGAGGGCGGGCCAGGTCAGCTGGGCGGCGATGAAGACGCCGACCGCCATCCCGACTATCCCCCAGACCACCGTCATGATGGTGAACTGCCGTACGACGCTCATGTCGTAGTCCGGCGCCACCGTGCTGGGTGCGTGAGACATAGGGTTGTCCTTGGTTGTAATGGGAAAAGGGAAGCAAAAGGGAAGACGCCGTCGGGAGAAGACGGAAACAGGCGGGGGTGTTGCTGGCCGGGTAAAGGCTGGGCAAGGGTCGAGGGAGAGCCGTGCTCATCTCGGGACCGTCTCCTGGCTGGGCGACATACAAATGCCAGACGGGCTGGCAGGTTTGTCCAAGTGCCATCAGTCTAGTCGAGATACATGGGGGTCAAGATTTGATGTAAATCAAATTAAAGGCCTTCTATAGGACGAACGTACGACAACTAGCCATGCCCCTGTCTGGGGCATTTTGCTTTATGTCCCGGGTTTTGATGCCTTTAAACGGTGCGGAGAGCGTCATTCAGCCCCTAGGTCTCGCAGCAAGTCCTTGATTTCGCATGGGTAAGGCCCTGGCCCAGATCATGCATGCACTTTTTTCGTGCTTGTGCGTGCTTTTGGCGCTGGTCAGGAGCCAAAACGGAGCTTGTACGCGGTGGCCACCGGGTTATCCTTGCCCGGCATTTTCAATGAGCCACCCCACGGGCCGGGAAACTGCGGTTGTTTCTAAGACTGAATCAATTAAATCAAGAGGTTATCAATGAAGATGATTGCTGCGGTCATCAAGCCCTTCAAGCTGGATGACGTCCGCGAAGCCCTCTCCGATATCGGCGTGACCGGCCTGACCGTGACCGAAGTGAAAGGTTTCGGGCGCCAGAAGGGTCATACCGAGCTCTATCGTGGTGCGGAATACGTGGTCGACTTCGTACCCAAGGTCAAGCTCGAGCTGGCCGTGCGCGACGACCAGGTCGACCAGGCCATAGACGCCATCATGAAGGCGGCCGGCACCGGCAAGATCGGCGACGGCAAGATCTTCGTCAGCGACCTGCTGCAGGTGGTGCGCATACGCACCGGTGAGACCAACGACGACGCCATCTGAGGCCGTTACCACCATCTGATCCGTTTCCTTTCCGTGGGGTTATTCATGTTGCAACGTTCTGTTCGCAGCACGCTTCTGCTGCTGTCCGCTTTCTCGGCGCCGGCCCTGGCCGCCGACCTTCCCGCCGCCAATGCCGGCAACACCGCCTGGGTGCTGACCGCCACCGCGCTGGTGCTGTTCATGACCCTGCCCGGCCTGGCCCTGTTCTACGGCGGTCTGGTGCGTTCCAAGAATGTGCTGTCCGTGCTCATGCAGTGCTTTGCCATTGCCGGCGGCGTTTCCATCCTCTGGCTGGTGGGCCTGTACTCGCTGGCCTTCGCCAACGGTGGTGCCGTCAACGCGGTGACGGGCGACCTGTCCAAGGCTTTCTTCTACGGCATCGGCAAGGACAGCCTCTGGGGTGACATCCCCGAAGGTGTGTTCGCCGCCTTCCAGATGACCTTCGCCATCATCACGCCGGCGCTCATCATCGGTGCCTTTGCCGAGCGCATGAAATTCTCCGCCATGCTGCTGTTCAGCCTGCTGTGGACGGTGCTGGTCTATGCGCCGGTCTGCCACTGGGTCTGGGGCGGCGGCTTCCTGCAGCAGAAGGGCCTGCTGGATTTCGCGGGCGGCACCGTTGTGCATATCACTGCCGGTGTCGCTGCGCTGGTGGCGGCCCTGGTGCTGGGTCCGCGTAAAGGTTTCGGCAAGACCGCCATGCCGCCGCATAACATGACCATGACGGTGATAGGTGCCGGCATGCTGTGGGTGGGCTGGTATGGTTTCAACGCCGGCTCCGCGCTGGCCGCCAACGGCTCCGCCGGCATGGCGCTGCTGGCCACGCATATTTCCGCTTCCGCCGGTGCGCTGATGTGGATGGCCATGGAGTGGAAGAAATTCGGCAAGCCCTCCGTGCTGGGCATAGTCACCGGCATGGTGGCGGGCCTGGGCACCATCACCCCGGCCTCGGGCTCGGTGGGTCCGGCGGGCGCGCTGGTGATAGGCCTTTCCGCCGGCGCAATCTGCTTCTACATGACGCATTTCATCAAGCGCACGCTGCAGATCGACGATTCCCTGGACGTGTTTCCCGTGCACGGCGTGGGCGGCATCCTCGGCACTTTCCTGGTTGGCATTTTCTGCGCACCCGGCCTGGGCATTTTCAGCGGCATGGGCTTCGGTGCGGGTAACAGCAGCATTGGCCAGCAGCTGGGTGTGCAGGTCCTGGGCATCGTGGTCACCGCCGGCTATACGGCGCTGCTGACCTGGGGCCTGCTCAAGCTCACCGGCCGTTTGACCGGCGGCCTGCGCGTCAGCGAGGAACAGGAAACCGAAGGCCTGGACCTGGTGCTGCACGACGAGCGTGGTTACGACCTCAACTGAGGTTTTGTCCATGCTTTGAAAAAGCCCCGCAGGCCCCGGCCGCGGGGCTTTTTCTTTGAGCGGAAATGTCAGGAAAACGCGACAAAACTGGTTATTGCCATCCCCCGGGGCCTCTTGTAGGGTACAGGCTCCTTGCGGACGGCAGGGACACAGGCGGAGGTTCTGCCTTGTCGGCTCCGTTGCTGCCCGCAGCGAGGAATTCGTGGTCCGCCCCTGGCGGCTGGCCTTACCTACAAGAAACACTCCCGGAGATAGAACATGGCCGCTTTCCTGTCTGAAGAATGGTTTGCCAAGGTCGCCGAACTCACCGCCGCTGCCGGCAACCTGAACGTGCCCCCGGCACTGTCCGGCCTGGCCCTGAACCTCACCGTGTCCGGCCTGCCCCAGGGCAATGTGGACATCGCCCTGAACGGCGGCAACTTCCAGAAGGGCCACGTGGCCGCTGCTCCCACCAAGCTGACCCTGCCGGCCGACCTGCTGCGCAAGATCTTCCTGGAAGGCGACCAGGCTGCCGGCATGCAGGGTTTCATGAGCGGCCAGATCAAGGTCGAAGGCGACATGAGCAAGCTGATGGCGCTGCAGTCCGCACGTCCCAGCGAAGAGCAGAAGGCCCTGTTCAAGCAGATCCTGGCGCTGACCGCCTGATACGCTGAACAGCCATGAAAAAGCCCGCGAATGCGGGCTTTTTTATTTTGTGCACGTCATTCCCGCGAAGGCGGTGAATATTCTGCCTGTGCCTTTAAAAGAAAAACTGTCGCCCCGGCGAAGGCCGGGGCCCAGTGCCTTTAGTGGCCTTTGCCGTGCTTCGTTGCTGATGCTGGGGATTCCTTTTCGAAAACCCTGTATGCGCGCGCTGGGCTTTGCTTTTGCCTCGCCCGGGAGTGCGGAGATTCCGGCTCAATCTCGCCTAACGGTAAAGTGCTCCGACTTGGTTGCTCCCGTTGTTAATTCCTTAGGGCGGTGCGCCTCCCGCGGGGCCCTATTTCTTTTTTCTCACATCCTCGCGTAGCGAGGTGAACGTCGGCTCTGCCGACGGCCCGCAGGGTGAGGTCGCAGGCCGAATAAAAAAAGAAATAGGGGAAAGAAAAGTTGGCTCCTGCGGAGGGCTTTGGCCGGTGCTACTGGAGTTACTATTTGAAGGCCGCGTCGGTGGTGACGCCACTGTCAGAGCTAGCATCCCAACTGTCGCCCCGGCGAAAGCCGGGGCCCAGCGTCTTTAGCAGCGCTAGAAAAAGCAAAGACAAAAACAAAGGCACTGGATTC
>DASUXS010000486.1:0-2760 GCA_036377855.1 Moraxellaceae bacterium | reverse complement strand
GGCAAAGGCGGTGGCCTCCACCCAGCCCGGGGCCAGGCCGAAGTCCGCTGTGCTGCGCAGGGTCCAGGCCGGCAGCAGGTCCTGCAGGCGATGCCAGAGGGCGGTGTTGAAAGTGCCGCCGCCGCAAAGCAGCAGCTCTCCCTTGTTCAGGCCGGTTTGGTCCAGGCCGGTTTGCGTCACCGCCTGCGCCACGCTGGCCGCGGTCAGTTCCAGCAGGGTGGCCTGCACGTCTTCATCGGCGATGGTTGTGCCCAGTCGCGCCAGCTCACTTTCCAGCCAGGCGAGATTGAAGTCTTCGCGGCCCGTGCTTTTGGGCGCGGCCAGCGCGAAATAGGGATGGGCCAGCAGGGCCTGCGCCAGTGCGGCATGCACATCACCGCTGGCGGCCCATTCGCCACCGGCATCGAAACCGATCTGCCGGCAACGCAGGCTCCAGGCATCCATCAGGGTGTTGGCCGGACCGGTATCGAAGCCATAGGCCTGCTCCGGATGGCCGGCCGGCAGCACGGTGATGTTGGCGATGCCGCCCAGGTTGAGGATGACGCGGTGCCCATCGGCATGGCCGAAGGCGCTGGCATGGAAGGCTGGCACCAGCGGGGCGCCCTGGCCGCCGGCAGCGACATCGCGACGGCGGAAGTCGGCCACTACGCTGATGCCGGCCTCCTCGGCAATGGTGTTGGGATCGCCGATCTGCAGAGTGAAGGCCTGCTCGCCCCATGGCCGGTGGCGCACGGTCTGGCCGTGGCTGCCGATGGCGCGGACTTCGGCGGCATGGTGCTCGCTGCTTTCCAGCACGCCGCGGGCGGTGTCGGCAAACAGCCGGCCCAGCTCGCGGTCCAGGCGGCCCATGCGCTCGATCTCGTCCGGCCCGCTCCGGGACAGGTCGGCGATACGCTGGCGCAGTTCGGGCGGCAGGGGCGTGGAGTGGGTGCCCACCAGACGCATGCCCTGGCTGAAGTCCACCAGCACGGCGTCGATGGCATCCATGCTGGTGCCCGACATCAGTCCGATATAAAGCTCGCTCATGGCTGCCTTTCGTAAGTCATGGAAAGTGCCGCTAGGGTAGCGCAATCCCCAGGGGATCAGGGCGCCGGCTTGATGCTAGAATCCGCGCCTTTCCCACGATGTCCCTGAAGAATCATGATGACGCCTGAAAAACAGCTCGAGCTGATCAAACGCGGCTGCGACGAACTCATCCAGGAAGAAGAACTGCTGGAGCGCCTCAAGGAAGGCCGCCCCCTGCGCGTGAAAGCGGGCTTCGACCCCACCGCGCCCGACCTGCACCTGGGCCACACCGTGCTGATGAACAAGCTGCGCGTGTTCCAGGACCTGGGCCATGAGGCCATTTTCCTGATCGGCGACTTCACCGGCATGATAGGCGACCCCACCGGCAAGAACGTCACGCGCAAGCCGCTGACCCGCGAGCAGGTGCTGGAGAACGCCAGAAGCTACCAGGACCAGGTCTTCAAGATCCTGGATCCGGCCAGGACCCGCGTGGTCTTCAACTCGGAGTGGATGGGTCAGAAGTCAGCCGCCGACCTGATCGCCCTGGCCGCCCAGTACACGGTGACCCGCATGCTGGAGCGCGATGACTTCAGCAAGCGCTTTGCCGGGCAGCAGCCCATCGCCATCCACGAATTCCTCTATCCCCTGCTGCAGGGCTACGACTCGGTGGCGCTGGAAGCGGATGTGGAGCTGGGCGGCACTGACCAGAAGTTCAATCTGCTCATGGGTCGCACCCTGCAGAACCGCTATGGCCAGAAGCCGCAGGTGGTGCTGACCATGCCCATCCTGGAAGGCTTAGATGGCGTGCAGAAGATGTCCAAGTCCCTGGGCAACTACATAGGCGTCAGCGACGCCCCGGGTGAGATGTTCCAGAAGCTGTTGTCCATGCCGGACACCCTGATCTGGCGCTACTTCGAGCTGCTGAGCTTCCGGCCGGTGGAAGAGGTCGAGGCTTTCCGCGGCGAGATCGAGGGCGGGCGTAACCCGCAGGACATCAAGAAGATCATCGCCGAGGAGATCATCACCCGCTTCCATGGCGCCGAAGCCGCCGCCAATGCCCACAAGGCCGCCGGCAATGTACTGGCCAAGGGCGAGATCCCCGAGGACGTGCCGGCGGTGACGGTTTCGGCCGAAGGCCAGGCCGACCTGCCCCTGATGACCTTGCTGACCCGCGCCGGTCTGACCAAGAACTCCGCCGCTGCCAAGGACGTCATCCAGCGTGGCGCGGTCTTCGTGGATGGCCAGCTGGCACCCGAAGGCTTCCGCCTGGCAGTGGGCCAGAGCACTGTTATCCAGGCCGGCAAGAAGGCCATCGCGCGGATTACGCTGGAAAAATAGGCGCTTTGCGTGAAAAAACAGCGGTTGAACGCGTTTTTTCATAAATATCAGGGAAAGCGTTTGACACTCTTTCGGCGCTCCCTATAATGCGCCCCACACCGACGGGGTGCAGCGATAAAAAGCAAATAAACGCTTCTTTATCAAAGACTTACGAAGGATGGCTTTTTCTGCCAGTGATCGCGAAAGCGAAAATGTGAAAGAAAAAGTTGACACTCTGAAAGCTGGCTGTACAATGCGCGGCTCTCGAGTGAGAGGCCTGAATGACGAGTTCAGGTTGGATCTTTAACAGTTTGACAGACAACTTGTGTGGATTCTTGGGGTCGGTGACATCGTTAGATGAATAATCGAACCAAGAAAACTCGCAAATTTATTTGAGCGTTTTTTTGTGATTCGAGCCAGATTTGTTCCCTTAAGGAA
>DASUXS010000485.1:0-2865 GCA_036377855.1 Moraxellaceae bacterium | reverse complement strand
GTGGTCGTTGTCTTCAAATTCGACAAGGCCCATCTCTGGCGGGACTTTTCCCTGACCGAGCGCCTGCTGACAGAAGCCCGGGCGGTCTGCAGCTATGCCCGCAACACCTTCCTGCCGGAAAACGCCGTCATGGGGGTTTTCCATGATGACTATGTGATTTCCACCGGCCTGTTCCAGCCGTGGACAACCGCCCCCGCACTGCTTGCCATTGCCGGCCTGCTGCTTGCCGGCATCCTCCTGGCCCGCTCTTCGCTGTGGATGGTTGCGCTGGGCATCCTGCTCTTCCTCTCCGGCCACCTGATCGAGTCCACCGTCATTCCGCTGGAGCTGTATTTCGAGCACCGCAACTACCTGCCGGCGGTGGGCCTGCTGCTCGCGGCCAGCCATCTGCTCCTGGCCAGTCCCCTCTCCAGGAACAGCCTGGCCATCCTCTATTTCCTCTACTTGTCGGTCCTGGTGCTCTGCACCCATCAACGCAGCCAGACCTGGGGGGACAACGACACGCTGCTGATGACCAGTGCCATGAACCATCCACGCTCCGTCAGGGCGTGGACGGATTACACGGAAAACCTGGTCACCCAGGGGCAGGGCCTGCAGGCCCTGGAGGCTGACAGCATCGCTGCCCGGCAAAATCCCGAGATGGCCAGCATCTTTTATTTGCAGATGATCAGTATTTACTGCCGCAGCAACCAGACACCACCGCCGGCATTGATACAGCTGACGGCAAACAGCCTGGAAACCCTGCCTGCCAACCGCCCCAGCGCTTTCATTTCCATTTCCACCGGCCTCGATTTCATATTGACCCAGCACCTGCAGCAAGAATGTGGCAAGCCGGATTTCTCGCCCATGGCCCGCGGCATCCTGGTGCTTGACCGCAATCTGTCCGCCCATTTCGGCGCGCAGCGCGGCAGGCTCTGGAGCCTGCGCCTGGTGATGGCTGACTGGTTGCAGGCACTGGACAAGACAGACGACGCCGTGCGCCTGCTGCAGGATGCGTGGGACAACAGCGACAGAAGCATGATACCGATGGTTGGCCTGGGCCTGGCCCAGGCCCTCGCAAAAACCGGTGACACGGCAAGGCTTGGCCAGGTTCTGGACCAACTCGAGCTGACCGCCGACAATCCTCCTCCAGACTTCCAGGCCGAGATGAAATCACTGCGGTCCCGTCATCAGGAATAAGATCATGTCCCAGCAACAGGCTTCATCGCAGCACGTCTCCATCATCATCCCGGCCAAGAACGAAGCCGGCGGACTGGAGAGCGTGCTGGGGAAGCTGCGGCAGGCGCACCCTGACGCCGAAATCATCGTGGTCAATGACGGCTCCACGGACAACACCGTGGAGGTTTGCACGCGCCACGGCGTACGGGTGGTTACGCACCCCTACAGCAAAGGCAATGGTGCCGCCATCAAAAGTGGCGCGCGGGCGGCAACCCGCGACATCCTGGTCTTCATGGACGGTGATGGCCAGCACAAGCCGGAAGATGTGGCGCGCCTGCTGCAACGCCTGGCAGAAGGTTATGACATGGTGGTGGGTGCACGCGGCATGGCCTCCCAGGCCGGCATGCACCGGGCGGCGGCCAACGGCCTGTACAACTACCTCGCGAGCTGGATGGTGGAGCAGCCTGTCGCCGACCTGACCTCGGGTTTCCGCGCGGTGAAAGCGGCCCTGTTCCGCCGCTTCCTCTACATGCTGCCCAACGGCTTTTCCTATCCCACCACCATCACGATGAGCTTCTTCCGCGCCGGCTACTCGGTGGCTTATGAACCCATCGTGGCACCGGAACGCATCGGCAAAAGCCATATACGCCTGGGCCGGGACGGCATCCGCTTCTTCCTCATCATCTTCAAGATCGGCACGCTGTACTCGCCGCTCAAGCTTTTCCTGCCCATCAGTGTCGCCTTTTTCATGACCGGGCTGAGCTACTACCTCTACACCTTCATGAGCCAGGGCCGCTTCACCAACATGAGCGCGCTGCTGTTCATCACGTCCATCCTGGTCTTCCTGATCGGCCTGATCTCCGAACAGATTTCCACGCTGAACTACAAGGACAGCGACGTCACTGACTAAGCGCCGTCGTAAACACGGCGGTAACGCGCGGCCACCACCGGCCAGGCATACAGATCGCGCACCCGTTGCAGCGCGGTCTCCGCCAGCCGGCGGCGCAGGGCCTCGTCGCCCAGCAGCCTTTCCATGCTGGCGGCCAGCGCGACATGGTCGCCCTGCGCCACCAGCAGGCCCGTTTCTTCCTGCAGCACCAGGTCCTTCACCGCATCCAGCTCGTGCGCCACCACCGGGCAGCCGCAGGCCATGGCCTCGGCCAGCACCAGGCCCAGGCCTTCGCGGTCACCCACACTGTCCACCACGGAGGGCATGACAAAGAGAGCCGCCTGCTGGAATACCGCAGGAATCTCCGCCGGTGGCCGTGCCCCCAGGAAGGTCACGGCAGCACTGATACCAGCCGCCTGCGCCTGCTGCTCCAGCGCCGGCCGCAGCGGCCCGTCCCCCACGATGCGCAGGCGCAGGCCGGGCTGCCCTTGCAGCAACCGGGCAAAGGCCGACAGCAGATGCGTCACGCCCTTTTTTTCCACCAGCCGGCCCACGAACACGATATCGCGCCGGCCCGATCCCGCCGGCGGCGGACAGAAGCGCAGGGTATCCACGCCCATGGACGCCACCACGATGCGCGCCTCCGGCACGCCCCAGGCCACGGCCTGCTGTTTCATGGCATGGCTGACCACCGTCAGCACGTCGGCCTGGCGCATGCACCAGCGCATCAGCCAGCCGGCACCGGGCAGGCGGGCGTAGAAATCGCCACCGTGCGCCGTCACCACCAGGCGCAGCCCGCGCCGCCAGAACAGGCGCTT
>DASUXS010000484.1:0-7895 GCA_036377855.1 Moraxellaceae bacterium | reverse complement strand
CCAGGCCCTGGCCGGGCGTCGCCGTTTTTACCTGGGGCGTCATGATGCTGGCGACATGGCCTGCCGCCGGTGTGATGCGGGGCAGGCCGTTGGCGGTCACGAAGAAATCGTGCAGTGAAACGATGCCGGCCAGCTGTCCTGCCGGCGTGACTACCGGCAGCGCAGTGACGCGATGATGCGAGAGGCGTTCCCAGGCCTCGGCCAGCGAGGTCGACGGCAACACCGTGGCCACATCGCGCGACATGATGTCGGCGCAGACGATATTGCCCAGTTCGCGTTCGCGTGCCCGGCCTTCCGCGGCCAGCAGGATTTCCTCGAGATCATCCGGGCTGATGTCCAGCATTTCATCGCGTGCCGCCAGCACCGCTTCCAGGTCGGCCCGCGTCACGCCACTGCGCTGGCTGGGCAGCGGATCCGCCGTGTGATGCGGATTGTGCACTTCCACATGCACATGCGGATAACGCCGGCGCAAAGCATTGTTGAAAATCAGCGCCACGCCCAGCAGCAGCAAGGAATTCACCAGCACCGGCCAGAGCAGGAAGTGATAACCCAGCGCAGTCACGGCCGGTCCGCCCAGCACGGCGGTCAACGCCACCGCGCCACTTGGGGGATGCAGGCAGCGCAGCGGAAACATGGCGGCAATCGCCAGCCCCACGGCCACGCCGGCGGCAATGCCACGGTCTTCGATCAGCAAGGAACATGTCACGCCAATGGCTGCCGCCACCAGATTGCCGCCAATGATGGACCAGGGCTGGGCCAGCGGACTGGCCGGCACCGCAAACAGCAGCACCGCCGATGCGCCCATGGGGGCGATGAACCAGGGATTGAAGCCGCCCAGCGCCTGGCGGCTGATGCCTTCCGCGCAAACCAGGCCGATGAAGGCACCCAGCGCACTGTAGGCGCGCTCACGCCGGCCCGCGGCCAGCGGTGCCGGGACAAAGGAATACAGCCAGGCCAGGAAGGGATGCACGCCGCGGGCTCTCCCAGGGAGCAAGAGGCAAAAGAAAGGGCGGCGAATATATATCACGACATGATACATTCGCCAGTCCCCGCAGCCCGGCCCCGCTCTATGAGTTCCTCCGACCTTCCCGCCCTGGAAAAAGCCCAGTACGAAGCCCTGTCCGAATTCCGCTACCAGCTGCGCCGTTTCCTGCGTTTCAGCGAAGAGGCCGCACGTACGGAGGGGCTGACGCCGCTGCAATACCAGCTGCTGCTGCATGTGCGCGGCTTTCCCGGCCGCGACTGGGCGACGGTGGGAGAGCTTTCGGAGCGCCTGCAGACCCAGCATCACGGTGTGGTGGCCCTGCTCACGCGTTGTGAGGAGCTGAAGCTGGTGCAAAGGCGACGCAGCGACGCCGACCGGCGCCAGGTCGAGGTCCATCTCACCGCCAGGGGCGAGCGCCAGCTGGGCAAGCTGGCGGCCCTGCATGAAGCCGAGCTGCGGTCGTTACAAAAAACATTTCGTGTAGCCAGGATCACAGCGTTCAATGACGAAGATCGTTGAGGACAGGCCGCGCTTGTTCGCCAGGCCTTTACGCAGGGAGCCCTTGATCATGCCGCAAAGAAAATGGCGTGCGCTGGTGCTGGGTGATGCCCAGACCTCATTCCTGGATTGCCGTGATATTGCTGAAACCGGCGAAGGCTTTTTCGAGGCCGCCGGCCGACCACCCGAACTGGCCGTGTTTGCGCGCAACGATTCCGACGGTCGCCTGCATTGCGAAGTGACGGTTTATTTTTCACCCGCCGCGCATGAACTGGGCAAACGCTACCAGGCTAAAACCTGTACGCCACCGCCAGCGGAAGGACTGGATTTGCTGGCCGGTGACCCGGCCTGCTGGGAAATCCTTTTCCAGGAAGGAAACAGCGGAAAGAACGAAAAGAAAACCTAGCGCGATGCCTTCAAGGGCTGCAGCACCAGCTGCAGGGAGTGTTCGCCATCGGTCAGCCACACTTCACCATCCTGTACCGTCGCCTGCAGCTGCATGCTGCGCTGGGCCAGGCGCCCCAGGGCTTCACTGATTTCCGCCGGCACATTCACCACGCTGACCTTGTCCAGCTTGTCCAGGGCGCGGCGGTTCTGTTCCCACCAGATGTCAGCGCTGTTGCCGCTGTAGGGATAGATGATCACTTCGCGTGACACGCCACAGGCGCGGCGCACGCGTTTCTCGTCCGGCTGGCCGATTTCAATCCACTTCTCCACCGCACCGGTGAGGTCTTTCTGCCAGAGGTCAGGCTCATCATCGGAGGAGATGCCTTTGGCCATGGTCAGGTCGGGGCCGGCATTCAGGATGAAGGCCAGCACGCGCACCATCAGGCGCTCATCCGTTTCCGAAGGGTGGCGGGCCAGGGTGAGGCTGTGGTTTTCATAGTAGTGCCGGTCCATGTCGCTGATCTGGAGGTCGGCTTTGAATATCGTGGCGTTCTGGGCCATGGCGTCGGTTTGTCGGCAGGCAGTGGCGAATGGGGTGCGAAGCATAGTTCAAAAGCCGGGGCTTGTCGGCAGGCGGGTGGCGTGCCTGACGGGCAGGGGACATGGTTGGAGGCCGGCGGATTTTGTGGTTCATTCCGGCAGGGACATAAGAAGAAGCCTGTCTGTCACGGCGCCGGAGAAGGCGACGGGATAGGAAGGGGCATAAAGATAAGGGAGTGCCATGAGCAAGTCGTTGCGGTTGTCTGAAAAGTGGTTCCGTCGCGGGCTGTGGCTGGTGGCCTTGCTGTTTGCCGGCTTCCTGATCGGCCTGGGCGGTACGGTGGTCGGCGACCTGCCGCGGGTGGAGCAGGGCAAGACCCTGGATGACTTCCTCGATCCCGTCCTGGTGCAGCCCCTGCGCGATGAAATCAAACGCACAGACGAAGCACGGCAGGCCGCCCAGGACGAGCTGGAGCGCGTCGACCTGCAGCTGAACGCGGCCCGCCAGGCCAGCGACAATGCCCGTGAAGCCTTTGCCAACTGGGTGGCCACGCGGCATGTCACCCAGCGGGCTGACCAGGATGCCGAACTCATCAAACGCAACCGCGAGCTGGACGAATACTCTGCCCAGGTGTCAGCGCTGCAGAAACAGGTCACGGCAAAACAGCAGGCCATGCTGGATGCCACGCAGTCGCATGAAAAACTGCAGGCCCGACTGGATAACGACGAAGCAGAGGCCCGCCAGCGCTGGGCGGCCGAAGACCGCCGCACCCAGCTGCGTGTCTTCCTCTACCGCCTGGCGCTGACGCTGCCTTTGCTGGTGCTGGCCGGCTGGCTGTTCGCCCGCAAACGCAAAAGCGAATACTGGCCCTTTGTCTGGGGCTTCATCTTCTTTGCCCTGTTTGCCTTCTTTGTCGAGCTGGTTCCCTACCTGCCCAGCTATGGCGGCTATGTGCGCTATCTGGTCGGTATCGTGATGACGGTGTTGATCGGTCGCTATTCCATCCGCGCGCTGAACGACTACCTGGCGCGGCAGCGTGAGGCGGAGCAGTTGCCGGATGCGGAGCGGCGCAGGGAGTTGAGCTACGACCTGGTGCTGGCGCGCCTGGGTAAAGGGGTGTGCCCGGGTTGTGAACGTGGCGTGGACCTGAAGAGCACCGAGATTGATTTCTGCCCGCATTGCGGGATCAGCCTGTTTGATCACTGCGAGAGCTGCAAGACGCGCAAGAATTCCTTTGCCTGTTTCTGCCACAGCTGTGGCGTGCAAGCCCAAAACAACAAGGCCGGCGCCTGAACCTGCGCCGGATTTTCTTTTTCCTTTGCCTCCAGGATTGCCTGTATGTCGACCCGCTATCCCGCCGTTGATCCCGATGGCCTGCTGGAATACTCCGTCGTTTTCACCGACCGTGCGCTCAACCATATGTCGCAGGCCTTCCAGCAGGTCATGCGCGATCTTTCCAGCACTTTGAAATCCGTTTACCAGGCGCAGGCCGTGGCCATCGTGCCGGGCGGTGGCAGCTTCGGCATGGAGGCGGTGGCGCGGCAGCTGGCCACGGGGCAGAAATGCCTGGTGCTGCGCAATGGCTGGTTCAGTTATCGCTGGAGCCAGATTTTCGAGATGGGGCGGATTCCCGGCAGCGAGATCGTGTTGAAGGCGCGGCCGGTGGAGGCGGGGGCGCAGGCGGCCTGGGCGCCTGCGCCGTTGGAGGAAGTGGTCGCGACGATACGGGCGGAACGTCCGGCGCTGGTGTTTGCGCCGCATGTGGAGACGGCGTCGGGCATCATCCTGCCGGATGACTATCTGCGGGCCGTGGCGGATGCCGTGCATGAGGTCGGTGGGCTGTTCGTGCTGGATTGCGTGGCGTCGGGTACGATCTGGGTGGATATGCAGGCCTGCGGGATTGATGTGCTGATTTCGGCACCGCAGAAGGGCTGGAGTTCGGCGCCTTGTGCGGCGCTGGTGATGTTGAGCGAGGCGGGGCGCAAACGGGTTGAGGAAACGGTGAGCAGCAGTTTTGCGGCGGACCTGAAGAAATGGCTGCAGATCATGCAGGCTTATGAGAATGGCGGACATGCCTACCATGCGACCATGCCGACGGGGGCGCTGGCGCAGTTGCGTGACACCATGAAGGAGATGGAGCGGATTGGTTTTGCTTCGTTGAAAGAAAAGCAGTGGGAGCTGGGGCGTGGTGTCCGGGGCATGCTGGCGCAGCATGGGGTGAAGAGTGTGGCTGCCGATGGATTCGGCGCGCCTGGCGTGGTGGTTTGCCATACGGCGGATGTGGATGTGCATAACGCCAAGAAATTCATTGCCAGGGGTTTGCAGACGGCGGCGGGCGTTCCGCTGATGTGTGATGAGCCTTCGGAGTTCAGGACTTTCCGGGTGGGGTTGTTTGGCCTGGATAAGTTGCTGGATGTTGCGGGGGCTGTGGGGGCGTTGCAGAAGGCGTTGGAAGATATTCAGAAGGGGTGAGTTTGGGCGGTTACGCAAATTCCCTTTTCGCGGATTTGCGTGCCCATTCAATCAGTTGTTCTGGGGCTGTAGTGCGCTGTGCTCCGCGACTTGCTTCTGTTGTTTCTTTGCCAGGCCGTAGCGCCTCGCCGGCGGGGCGCTACTTTCTTTGCTTCGCCAAAGAAAGTAGCCAAAGAAAGGCGACCCCGGGCCGTTCGCCCGGCCTTTGGCCGGGTGCCCTGCGGTGCTCGGTTGCCGGCGGGGGCTGCGGAACTCGCGTCCGCTACGCGGCCACTCAGACAGTCCTCGCCCTTTTTCCGCCGTCAACCTCCGCTCCTCGGCTCACTCTACGGGGAGGGAAAAGCACTACCACAGCAAAAGCGAAAAGCACGCATCGCTGCGCTCGCTAAAAGCAAAAGCGCTACTTCTTCATCGTCATCTCCCTCTCCCTCCGGGAGAGGGTTGGGGTGAGGGGATACGAGCAAAGCGAGAAGTGCCCAACCCTCCGCAAAAACATCCCCTCTCCCCGCGAGCGGGGAGAGGGCTAGGGTGAGGGGAAAAACGAGCGCAGCGAGTGGTGCCCCGCCATCAAAAAAGAAATCCCCTCTCCCCCCGGGAGAGGGGCAGGGGTGAGGGACCGCCCGTAGTTATCAACGCACAGACCTCTCTATACCCACCGCCCCGTTAGAGGTGGCCGAGGAGCGGAGGGGACGGGCGGAAAAAGGGCGAGGACTGTCTGAGTGGCCGCGCAGCGGACGCGAGTTCCGCAGCCCCCGCCCGTTCCCGAGCACCAAAGGGGCGGAGGAGGGGTTTCGCAAAGCATTGCTTTGCGCCTCCGTAGCGCCCGACGCGTGCAAGCGTCGGGCTGGGGCAGGAGCCGCAGGCGGGGCCACCGGCCCGGGGCGAGCGGGGGCGAAGGGCGAAAAAGGCAACGCACTGCGTTGCCCGCCCGAAGCGCCACGCGCATGCAGGCGCGTGGCCGGAAGAGGGGGTGGCGATCCGCCCCCTCTGGGCCCGTCCGGCGAGGACGCGGCCTCTCAAATAAACAACGAAAATTTGAAAGAGCACTTTTGTCGGCAGCCGAGCGGCTTTGCTTCATAATCCGCCCCCATGTCCTCGCCTCCATCTACACCCCACTCCCTGCGCGCCACCATCTCCCGCTGCCTGACCCGAGACCAGCACCGCCTGCGGCGGCGCCTGTCCGACCTCGATCGCCTGAAAGACCCCGTCCAGAAGGCCGCCAAACAGGCGGAGCTGGAGACGGCGGTGGCCCAGTCCCTGGAAAAGGTGGCCTCGCGCCAGGCCCGCCTGCCGGCGCTGAGCTATCCCGAGCTGCCGGTGGCGGCCCGTGCCGAGGACATCATCAAGGCCATACGCGACCACCAGGTGGTGGTGCTGGCGGGCGAGACCGGTTCTGGCAAGACCACGCAGCTGCCCAAGCTGGCGCTGGCGGCGGGGCGGGGCGTGCAGGGCTATATCGGCCATACCCAGCCGCGCCGTATCGCGGCGCGCTCGGTGGCGGCACGTATTGCCGAGGAATTGCAGAGTCCGCTGGGTGAGCTGGTGGGCTACAAGGTGCGTTTCACGGACGAGTTCTCGCCCGATGGTTTCATCAAGCTCATGACCGATGGCGTGTTGCTGGCGGAGCTGGCGCAGGACCGTTTCCTCAGCGCCTATGACACCCTCATCATCGACGAAGCGCATGAGCGTTCGCTGAACATCGATTTCCTGCTGGGCGTGCTCAAGCAGCTGCTGCCCAAACGTCCCGATCTCAAGCTCATCATCACCTCCGCCACCATAGACGTGGAGCGTTTCAGCCGGCATTTCGCCAATGCGCCCGTGCTGCAGGTAGAGGGCCGCAGCTATCCGGTGGAAGTGCTGTACCGCCCGCTGACGGATGAGGCGGTGACCTCGGATGAAGACGAAGGCTTTGATGCTGTAGAGGAAGCCATTCCCCGCGCCGTGCTGGCGGCGGTGGAAGAATGCCTGGCGCATGAAAAGGCGACAGGCAAACAGGGACGGGGCGATATCCTGGTCTTCTCCAGCCACGAGCGCGAAATCCGCGAGATTGCCGACACCCTGCGCAAATACGGCCCACCGCATACGGAAATCCTGCCTTTGTATGCGCGGCTCTCGCTGTCGGAGCAGCAGAAGGTTTTCCAGCCCGGCAAAAGCCGCCGCATCGTCATTGCCACCAATGTCGCGGAAACCTCGCTGACCGTTCCCAACATCCACTACGTGATCGATCCGGGTTTTGCCCGTATCAGCCGTTACTCCTTCCGCAGCAAGGTGCAGCGCCTGCCCATAGAAGCGGTGGCGCAGGCGGCGGCCAACCAGCGCAAGGGCCGTTGCGGCCGTATCGCGCCCGGACTTTGCATACGTCTCTATTCCGAAGCCGATTTCCTGTCACGTGCGGAATTCACGGTGCCGGAAATACAGCGCACGAATCTCGCGGCCGTCATCCTGCAGATGCAGGCTCTGGGGTTGGGTGAAATCGAAGAGTTCCCTTTCCTGGATGCGCCGGATTCGCGCTATGTGAATGACGGTTTCCGCTTGCTGGAAGAGCTGGGGGCGGTGTCCGGCGAACGCCGTGTCACGGCCCTGGGCAAACAGCTGGCGAAGTTCCCGGTGGACCCGCGTATCGCCCGCATGTTGCTGGAGGCGCAGAAGAACGGCGCCCTGCGCGAAGTGCTGATCATTGCGGCGGCGCTGGGCGGGCAGGACCCGCGTGACCGCCCGCATGACAAGCAGCAGGCGGCGGATGAGCGCCATGCCCAGTTCCGCCATCCCGACTCCGACTTCCTCTGGTATGTGAAGCTTTGGGATGTGCTGGAAGCCCAGCGCGGCGACCTGACGGAAAGCCAGCGCCGTGATTTCGCGCGCCGGCATTTCCTGTCCCATCTGCGTTTGCGCGAATGGCGGGAAACCCACCGCCAGCTTTTATTGCTGAGCAAGGACATGGGCTGGGATCCCAGCAAGGGCAGCGTTCGCCCTGAGCCCGTCGAAGGGCGCCCCGCTAAAAACAAGCCGGCT
>DASUXS010000483.1:0-2731 GCA_036377855.1 Moraxellaceae bacterium | reverse complement strand
CGCTGCCGGGCTCGCGCCACCAGCCGGAAGCGCAGGGCTGCCTGCGTCTCATCCGTGACGGTGTGACGGCAGTGACGGACAGCCGCCAGATCCTGGGCGACCTGCCGCCCCTGCTGGGTTTCCTGCGCAGCCAGCTGCCGCCGGCTGTGCCCTCGCCTGTGCCCGCGCTGTCTTCATTGCCGGATGAAGCGCGTACCTTGCTTGCGGCGCTGGGCAGTGAGTGCCGCCATGCCGACTGGCTGATCACCATGACCGGGGTGCCGGCGGCCGCCGTGTTGCGTGCACTGGCGGCACTGGAGGCAGCGGGCCTGATCGCGGCCGTGCCCGGTGGTTATGAACGCCTGCGCTGAGCATGGGGCCGGAGTGCGGTGATACACTGCGGGCCATTGATGCATTGCGTGGCTGTGATGTCCGCCGATACCGTTTCTTCCTTGCCCTCCTCCTCGTCCCTGCAGGCCGCTGTCGATGTGCTGCGCGCCGGCGGTGTCATCGCCTATCCCACCGAAGCGGTGTGGGGACTGGGCTGCGATCCTTTCAATGCCGATGCCGTGCGCCGCGTGATCGCGCTGAAGCAGCGCGATGCCGGCAAGGGCCTGATCATCATTGCCGCCAGCCTGGCGCAGATCCAGCCCTGGCTGGGCGGACTCAGTCCCGCGCAGAAAGACGCGATGCTGGCGACCTGGCCCGGCCCCTACACCTGGATAGTGCCGGCCCCCGATGCACCGGCCTGGCTGCGCGGCGACCACAGCGGCCTGGCCGTCCGTGTTTCCGCCCATGCCGGTGTGCAGGCCCTGTGCTCGGCCTGGGGCGGGCCGCTGGTGTCCACCAGCGCCAACCGCAGCGGCGAAGCACCGCTGCCCGATGCGCCGGCCCTGCGCCAGGCCTTCGGCGCTGACCTCGATTACATCCTCCCCGGTGCCTTGGGTGGCGATGCCCGCCCCAGTGAAATCCGCGACGCCGTCAGTGGCGTCGTTTTACGACCACGGTGATTCCATGTCCGCAGCTGCTCCCGATATCTCCGCTGTAAAAACCTTCCTGCTGGACCTGCAGGACCGTATCTGCGCCATGCTCGAAGCCGAGGATGGCAAGGCGCGTTTCCGCACCGATGAATGGACGCGTGCCGAGGGCGGTGGCGGTCGTGCCCGCGTTCTTGAGGGCGGCGACGTCATCGAAAAAGGCGGCGTGATGTTTTCACATGTGCATATCAGCCAGATGCCTGCCTCCGCCACCGCGCACCGTCCTGAACTGGCCGGCTGCAAGGCGCAGGCCCTGGGCGTGTCGCTGGTGATACATCCGCGCAATCCGCATGTGCCCACCTCGCATGCCAATGTGCGGCTCTTTGTCGCGGAAAAAGAAGGCCAGGCGCCGATATGGTGGTTTGGCGGCGGCTTCGACCTGACGCCTTTCTATGCCGTCGACGAAGACTGCCGGCACTGGCACCAGGTCGCGCACGACCTCTGCGTGCCCTTTGGCGATGACGTCTATCCGCGCTACAAGAAATGGTGCGACGAATATTTCTTCCTCAAGCACCGTGGCGAGACGCGCGGCATAGGCGGCCTGTTCTACGACGACCTGAATGAGTGGGGTGCGGAAAAGTGCTTCGCCTTCATGCAGGCCGTGGGTAACGGCTATATCGCCGCCTACCAGCCCGTCGTGGCCAGACGCAAGGCCACGCCCTGGAGCGAGCAGGAGCGTGATTTCCAGCTTTACCGCCGTGGCCGCTATGTGGAATTCAACCTGGTCTACGACCGCGGCACGCTGTTCGGCCTGCAGTCCGGCGGCCGTACCGAATCCATCCTGGTTTCCCTGCCCAATCTGGTGAGCTGGCGTTATGACTGGCAGCCGGAGCCGGGCACAGCCGAAGCACGGCTTTATGAGCGTTACCTGCAGCCGCGCGATTGGCTGAACAGCTGATTTTTTTAGCGGGGCCTGTGCTTGGCGCCATGCCGCCAAAGACGCTGGGCCCCGGCCTTCGCCGGGGCGACAGTTGAGTTAGTAGCCTTGGCAGTGGAGTCACCACCGGCCAGAGCCCTCCGCAGGAGCCAACTTTTCTTTCCCCTATTTCTTTTTTTATTCGGCCTGCGGCCTCACCCTTCGGGCCGTCGGCGGAGCCGACGTTCACCTCGCTGCGCGAGGATGTGCGAAAAAAGAAATAGGGCCCCGCGGGAGGCGCACCGGCCGTAGCCAATAAGCAACGGGGGCAACCCAGTCGGAGCACTTCACCGTTAGGCGAGATTGGGTACAAATCCCAGCACTCCTGGGCAAGGCAAAAGCAAAGCCCAGCGCGCGCATACAGGGTTGGCGAAAAGGAATCCCCCAGCATCAGCAACGGAGCACGGCAGAGCCTGTTAAAGTCACTGGGCCCCGGCCTTCGCCGGGGCGACAGTTTTCTTAGGGATTGAGTTGCTTGTTTCCAATAAAAAAGCCCGCAGTTGCGGGCTTTTTTATTCAGGGTTTCTCGCTCAGCCATTGGCCGTCGTCAGCAGCAGGTCGATGATCTGCCGGCCATACAGATCCACCAGGTAAGGCACGCTCTTCTGGTTGAAGTCCGTGAAGCGCGGCGCCAGGAAAGACCATTTCGGTTTGATCTTGGCGATCACCGGCGCCAGCGCCGGTTGCGTGCGGGCGGCTTCGTTCAGCTGCGCGGTGAAATCGGCGGAGAGCTTGGCGGGATCCAGTTCGCGGTTCATGCCCGAATAGTTCGAGCCCCCCAGCGGATCGGCGCTATTGC
>DASUXS010000482.1:0-7434 GCA_036377855.1 Moraxellaceae bacterium | reverse complement strand
GAACGGCACGCCTGCGGACTGCGTGCACCTGGCCCTCAACGGCTTCCTGGATTTCGAACCGGATGTCGTGGTCTCCGGTATCAATTCCGGCGCCAACCTGGGTGACGACACGCTGTATTCCGGCACCGTGGCCGCCGCCCTGGAAGGTCGTTTCCTGGGCAAGACCGGCATCGCGGTGTCGCTGGTGGGGGCGCATGCGCGTGGCTATGGCATCGAGTCCTATCGTCCGGCCGCCGCCATGGTGGTGCGCCTGTTGCAGGGCTGGAAACGCCTGCAGCTGCCGCATCGCACCATCCTCAACGTGAATGTGCCGGACATGCCGTTGGAGGACCTGCGCGGTTTCAAGGTGACGCGCCTGGGCCACCGCGGCCGCGCCAAGGATGTGCTGACGCTGGAAGATCCGCGCGGCCGCAAGACTTACTGGATAGGCCTGTCCGGTGATCCGGCCGATGCCGGCGACGGCACCGATTTCCAGGCCGTGGCGCAGGGCTATGTCAGCGTCACGCCGCTGCTGACCGACCTCACGCGCCACGACGCGCTGCAGGATGTGTCGCGCTGGGCAAAAGATTTGTAATCTCGGCGGCGGGGTGTGGCTCCGCGGCTTATGGCAATCACAGCGAAAATAATGACTCCTAACGATCTTCTCGGTTCCGGCATGACGTCTTCGCGCACGCGCGAACGCATGGTGAACCGTCTCATGGAACAGGGCATCACCGATCTCAGCGTCATCGACGTGATGCGGCGCACGCCGCGCCACATCTTCCTGGATGAGGCGCTGGCGCATCGCGCCTATGAAGACACGGCCCTGCCCATAGGCCACGGCCAGACCCTGTCGCAGCCCTATATCGTCGCGCGCATGACCGAAGTCCTGCTGGCCGACGGCCCCCTGAAAAAGGTGCTGGAGATAGGTACCGGCTCCGGCTACCAGACCGCCGTGCTGGCGCAGCTGGTGGGACAAGTGTTCTCTGTCGAGCGCATACGCGCCCTGCAGGACAAGGCCCGTGCCCGCCTGCAGCTGCTCAAGCTGCACAACGTCCGCCTGCGCCACACCGATGGCGGCATGGGCTGGCCGGAGGAATCCGGCTATGACGGCATCATCGCCACGGCCGCCCCGCTGGGCGTGCCCAAGGCTCTGGTTGCCCAGCTGGCCGAGGGTGGACGCCTGGTGATTCCGGTGGGGGGAGGGGAGGTGCAGGACCTGCTGCTCATCACCCGGCGTGGCGACAGCCATGACACCAGGCTCCTGGAAAAAGTGCGCTTCGTGCCCATGCTGGGCGGGGTGCTCTGAGTGCGCCGGTTCGGGCCACTACTCCTGCTGCTTTTGCTGGCGGCCTGCGCCAGCCGCCAGGCGCCCACGGTGGTTGAGCGCTCACTTACGGGTTCGGGCCCGGCTACCCATACCGTCTCCAAGGGGGAAACCCTTTACTCCATCGCCCTGCGCTATGACGCGGACTACCGCGAGCTGGCCCGTCTCAACGGACTGGATGCCAATTTCACGATACACCCGGGCCAGAAGCTGAAATTGCGACCAGCGGTAGCCTCCACCAAGGGGGTGGCCCCTCCCAAAGTAGGGGGCACGCCTGTACAGCCCTTGGACAAACCGTTGACCAAGCCGTCTTCGTCTACGTCAGATAAGACGTTCGTCGTAAAAAAACCCGATCCTGTCAAGGAGCCGCCAGGACCTGCTACCGCCCCCCCTCGCGCAAGTACTTCATTAGCCTGGGGTTGGCCGGCCAAGGGTAACGTAATCGGTACATACGGCAGTTCTGGCGTAACAGGAAAGGGGCTGGACATCTCAGGAAGGCGCGGGGATTCTGTGCTAGCCGCAGCGGCCGGAACTATCGTTTATGCAGGATCAGGACTGGTTGGCTACGGCAAGCTGCTCATCGTTCGGCATGATGATAATTACATCAGTGCGTATGCCCATAACGACCGGTTTTTGGTCAAGGAAGGGGAACGCGTAAAGCTTGGTCAGGCCATCGCCGAGATGGGCGCCAGCGGCACGGATCGCGAAAAGCTGCATTTCGAAATCCGTGAGCGCGGCAAACCGGTGGACCCGATGCGGTTCCTGCCTGGAAGGTAAGGATCGTCATTCGGTAACACGGTTGTGGCAAGACATTAGGAGAAGCACAAGTAGTTCCCTGACCAGGCAAGGACCAGCACGAGGGATTGATCATGGACAGCAAGCAGGATCGCAGTACTTCCAAACCGGCCGCCCCCAAGGCAGCCAGCCGCAGTCGTGCCAATACGCTGCAGTCCACTCTGGACGCCACACAACTCTATCTCAATGAAATCGGCTTCTCGCCCCTGCTGACCGCAGAGGAAGAGGTTTACTACGCCCGCCGTGCCCGCCAGGGCATAGAGAGTGCGCGCAAGCGCATGATCGAAAGCAATCTGCGGCTGGTGGTGAAGATTTCGCGCCGCTACGTGAATCGCGGACTTTCGCTGCTGGACCTGATCGAGGAAGGCAATCTCGGTCTCATCCATGCCGTGGAAAAATTCGATCCCGAACGCGGCTTCCGTTTCTCGACCTATGCCACCTGGTGGATACGCCAGACCATGGAACGCGCGCTGATGAACCAGACGCGTACCGTGCGCCTGCCCATCCATGTGGTGAAAGAACTCAATGTCTACCTGCGCGCCGCGCGTGAGCTCAGCCACAAGCTGGACCACGAACCCAGTGCCGACGAGATTGCCCGTCTCCTCGACCGCCCTGTGGAAGATGTGCAGCGCATGCTGGGCCTGAACGAGCGCGTCAGCTCCATAGACGCCCCGGTGGCCGGCGATTCGGAAAAGACCCTGGGCGAGACCCTGGCCGACGTCAACGCCATGGACCCTTCGCAGCAGGTGCAGGACGAAGACATACGCGTCAACCTGGACCAGTGGCTGGACACGCTGCCGGACAAGCAGCGCGAAGTGCTGGCCCGCCGTTTCGGCCTGCGCGGCCATGAGGTGGCCACGCTGGAAGAAGTCGGCGAAGAGATCGGCCTCACCCGTGAGCGGGTGCGCCAGATCCAGGTCGACGGCCTGAAGCGCCTGCGCGAGCTGCTGGAAGGCCAGGGCCTGTCCAGCGAGGCGCTGTTCAACTGAAGCATCAGGGTTGCAATGAAAAAGGCCCGGTTTTCCGGGCCTTTTTTTATGGGGTTTATAGCCTAACGCCCTGTCTTCATTGTAAGGCCGTCATTCCCGCGAAGGCGGGAATCTCCTGGGTTCCGGCAGGGCTTCTTTATAAAGCCCGCTGCATGTCCTGAAGATTATTCGCTTCGCCCAGCCTGCGGCTGTTCAACGCCCTGCGGGCTTTTGTCCCGCCTTCGCGGGAATGACGAAGTGGCTTGGGGTGTTAAGTAAAAATCCCCTTTTTAGGGGGGATTCGGGGATTTCCGGAGTCTGCCCCTTGCTGACAATGACGGCGGCGGCGAGAATCCGCGGCCGTGCCCTGGTAGCTCAGCTGGATAGAGCAGCCCCCTCCTAAGGGGCAGGTCGGACGTTCGAATCGTCTCCAGGGCGCCATCCTTCCTGCCGCTGTTCGCTGCCTTCAGCGTTCCGAACGCGGTGTCCGCGGCGGCTTTGTCGGGCTGCCGCCGCGCAGCCTTTCAGCCAGTCCCGGAAACAGCGTTTCCTCTTCCCGGCTCACATCCTTGATCAGCAGGCCCTGTACCCGGGCCATCTGCGCATACAGCGGCATGTCGGCCCAGGTTCCCGGGCTTCCATCGATTCTTTCGGCAACGGTCTGGCTGTTCATGAACGGGCTCCCGGCGTTGGGTGGACATGGGCGTACAGCTGCTGCAACCAGTTTAGAAACGCTGACGGAAAATCGCCGGGTTACGATTTTGTTGTTTTGTGATGAGTTGGAGGCTTGTGTAAATCAGCCGCGACGGAAAACGAGGATGCGGAAATCCAGCTGCGTGGAAAATTCCGGCCGTGTTTCCACGGCATTGCGGCGTTCACGCGAGGCGCGCCAGTAATGCGGTGTCATCTTCAGGAGTTGGACAAGGCTGCTGTTGTCCAATTGGACGGAAAAACCCACCGCGGCTTCGCTGTGGAAGTGGAAATGCGGCGCCAGGTTCTCCGGCCATTTTTCCGCCTGGTGCGGACGCACCTCTTCATAAAGCGCCTCACGCAGCTCCCAGAGATGCTTTTCACCGGGTGCTGCGATCAGCAGGCTGCCGCCGGGTTTGAGCACGCGCGCGGCTTCGCCGGCGTTGACCGGGCTGAAAACCGCGGTCATGACATCGACCGTGCCATCCTGCAGCGGAATGTCATGGCTGCCGGCCACCAGCCATGTGATATCGCGCTGGCGTTTTGCGGCACGTTTGACGGCGTTCTTGCTGATGTCCAGGGCAGTGGTGCTTTGGGCCAGCGTGGCGAGGGCGCTGCTGTACCAGCCTTCGCCGCAGCCGCTGTCCAGCAGATGCACGGGGCGCAGCGGTTCGACCAGGCCCAGCAGTGTGTCGCGGAAGGGCGCGTAGAAACCGGCTTCCAGGAAAGCATGGCGCGCCGCCACCATGTCGGCATCGTCACCCGGATCCAGGCTGTTTTTCTTCTGCACCGGCAGCAGGTTGAAATAACCTTCGCGGGCACGGTCGAAGCTGTGGCCGTTGCTGCAGGTCGCGGCTTTTTCAGCAGCCTGCAGCGGAGCCTGGCAGAGCGGGCAGCGCAGCGACATCAGGCCAGCAGCCGGACAAGAATGCCTTCGTAGACATCGGTGAGCGTGTCCAGGTCGGCAGCGCTCACTTCTTCATTCACTTTGTGGATGGTGGCGTTCAGCGGACCCAGCTCCAGCACCTGGGCACCCGTGGGCGCGATGAAGCGGCCGTCGGAAGTGCCACCGGAAGTGGAGAGTTCGGTTTCAATGCCGCAGACGGCGCGAATGCTTTCGACGGCGGCAGCCACCAGCTCGCCCTTGGCGGTGAGGAAGGGATGGCCGGACAGGCTCCAGTCAAGCTGGTAACGCAGGCCATGCTTGTCCAGGATGGCTTGCGTGCGTTCACGCAGCTGCTGCTCGGTGACTTCGGTGGAGAAACGGAAGTTGAACACCACTTTCATTTCGCCCGGAATCACATTGTTGGCACCGGTACCGGCGCCGATATTGGAAATCTGGAAGGAAGTGGCGGGGAAGAATTCATTGCCGCGGTCCCACACCTCGGCGGCCAGCTCGGCCAGCGCCGGCGCGGCGCGATGTATGGGATTGTCCGCCAGCTGCGGATAGGCGACATGGCCCTGCGTACCCAGCACGGTGAGGATGCCGTTCAGCGAACCGCGGCGGCCGTTCTTGATGACATCGCCCAGCTGCTTGCTGGAAGACGGTTCGCCGACCAGGGCCCAGGTCATCTTCTCGCTGCGCTTTTCCAGATGCTCCACCACTTTCACGGTGCCGTTCACGGCCACGCCTTCTTCATCGCTGGTGATGAGGAAGGCGATAGAGCCTTTGTGCTGCGGATGTTTTTCCACAAAGCGTTCGCAGGCCACCACCATGGCCGCCAGCGAGCCCTTCATGTCGGCGGCACCACGGCCTATCAGCATGCCGTCGCGGATTTCCGGGGCGAAGGGCGGCACATTCCAGTTTTCCACGGGGCCGGTGGGCACCACGTCGGTATGGCCGGCAAAGGCCAGCACCGGGCCGCTGTCGCCACGGCGCGCCCAGAAATTGTCCACGTCGCCGAAACGCAGGCGCTCGACCTTGAAGCCTATGGCCTCCAGGCGCTGGATCATCAGCGTCTGGCAGTTGGCGTCGAAGGGCGTGACCGAGGGCTCGCGCATCAGGGCAAGGGTCAGGTCCAGGGTGGGAGAGAGGGGAGTGGAAACAGTCATCAGGCACCGGGGGACAGGGCGGGGGCGGCGGCCGCGCTGGCCATCGCGAATGCGCGCTAGTTTACCCTAGGCATCTGCAAGCGGCGCAGGCAATAATCGCTGCCAGTCCGTTACGGGGCATGCCCGTGACGGGGGGCAGGCTCCTTGTGAGCAGACAAAGGGATTCCCATGAAAAAGATACTGACGCTGGCCGTGCTGGCCGCCGCGGTCGGCCTGGCCGCCTGCAGCAAGAAGGAAGGCGATGCCGCCGCTGCGGCCCCCACCACCGCCGATGGCGCCGTGATCGTCAAGGTCGGCCATGCCGCTCCGCTGACCGGTCCCCAGGCCCATCTCGGCAAGGACAATGAAAACGGCGTGCGCCTGGCCATCGACGAACTCAATGCCAAGGGCTTTGAAGTCGGCGGCAAGAAAGTGCATTTCGAGCTGCTCTCGGAAGACGACCAGGCCGACCCCCGTGTCGCCACCACGGTCGCCAAGAAATTCGTGGACGATGGCGTGAACGTCATCATCGGCCACCTCAATTCCGGCACCACCATTCCCTCGTCGCGCATCTACAACGAAGCCGGCATCGTCGAGGTCTCGCCCTCGGCCACCAATCCCAAATACACCCAGCAGGGCTACAAGGGCGCCTTCCGTGTCATGGCCAATGACGTGCAGCAGGGCCGCGCCCTGGGCGAATTCGCCGTCAAGGACATGGGCGCCAAGAAGATCGCCATCATCGACGACCGCACCGCCTACGGTCAGGGCCTGGCCGACGAGTTCGAAAAAGCCGTGGTGGCCAATGGCGGCTCGGTGATCGTGCGTGAATTCACCAACGACAAGGCCTCGGACTTCACGGCCATCCTTACCAAGATCAAGGGCCAGGCCCCGGACCTGCTGTTCTACGGCGGCATGGACGGGCAGGGCGCGCCCATGGCCAAGCAGATGAAGACGCTGGGCCTCTCCGCCAAATTCCTGGGTGGTGACGGCATACACACCGCCGAGTTCATGAAGCTGGCCGGTGCCGCCGCCGAAGGCGTGACCGCCTCGCTGCCGGGCGTGCCCCTGGAATCCATGCCGCATGGCCCGGACTTCAAGCAGCGCTTCGAGTCCAAGTACGGCGTGATCCAGCTGTATTCGCCCTACTGCTATGACGCCATGATGGTGATCGCCGAGGCCATGAAGCGCGCCGGTTCGGTGGAGTCCGCCAGGTTCCTGCCGGAAATGGCCAAGACCAGCCATGACGGTGTCACTGCCAACATCACCTTCGACGACAAGGGTGACCTCAAGGGCGGCGCCATCACCGTCTACCGCGTGGAAAAAGGGCAGTGGGTGCTGCAGCGCACTATTGGTGGTCCGGCAGCTGAGCCGGCCGTGGCAAGCCCGGCGGCGGCTCCCGCCAAATAAGGCCATCCGTCCTGCAAAGGCCCGCTTCGGCGGGCCTTTGCTTTTCTGCGGCCTGCACCCCGTAGGAGCGGCTTCAGCCGCGAACCATGGCCATGCCACAAACGCCTTGTGCAGCAGCAGGCGGTTCGCGGCTGAAGCCGCTCCCACGGGGTGCAGGCCGCAGAAAAGCAAAGGCCCGCCGAAGCGGGCCTTTGCAGGACGGATGGCCTTATTTAGCGGGAGCCGCCGCCAGGCTTG
>DASUXS010000481.1:0-3119 GCA_036377855.1 Moraxellaceae bacterium | reverse complement strand
CCATTGCTTCCGGCCCTGCTCGCCACCGCAGCTGCCTGCCAGCAAGCGTCCCAGGGCGGCACGCCGCGCATTTTCCTGCACCTGCTCCGGTGCCGCCGCCGCAATCGCCTGCAGCATCTGCTGTGCCTGCAGCGACTCGCTGACCAGTTCGGAATAGCCGGGGTCCGCCGCATAGGAAGGCTGCGGCGGCGCGCTGAAATACTGGCCGGGCAGGGGCAGGGGAGACTCGCGCAGGGCCACCAGGTCCTCGAAGGATTGCTCCTTGAAACGGGCCGCCACGGCATGCTGGTCCACATAGGGGAAATACTGGCTGTTCGCCGGCGCCCGGGACTGGGCAAAGAATGCCTCCAGCCAGCGTTTTTCACCTATGCGCAGGTTTTCCACATCAGCCACCGTCGACCATCCCACGCGCGCGAATTCCGCCGCCACCGCAGGATGCAGCAGTGCATCGGCACGCGGTGCCGGCAGGCGCCCCTGCTTCACGGCCACCACGACGATGTCCGAGGTGTTGGCGACATACAGGGCATAGTCCGAGAAATGCGGCGACATCGCCTTCATGATGGAGCTGACGATATCCGGATTGGATTCATAGATATGGAACCATTGCACCAGCAGCCCCTCATCGGTGAGATGCCGGCTGATGCGCGCATAGAACTCGTCCGTGAACAGGCTGGAAACACCGCTCACCCAGGGATTGGACGGCTCCGAGACAATGGCGTCGTAACGGCTCTGGTGCGAGGAGAAATAACTCTTGGCATCGTCGATGTGGATATGGCTGCGGCGGTCGCTGAATACCCGCGCCGAGCGCTCGCCGAAATAACGCGCGCCCTGCACCATGGCAGCTTCGATCTCTATGACATCCACCGTGGCAATGCCGGGATGGGCCAGCAGCACATTGGCGCTGATGCCCGAGCCCATGCCGATGACGGCCGCATTCCGCAGCTCGGGCCTGAAGAGATAGGGCAGGCTGCCCAGCAGCACCATGGTGGGTTCATCGGATGCCACGCTGGCCCTCGCCACCAGGCTGGCGGCGGCATCGGGCTTGCCGTTGGTGCTGATGGTCCTGACCAGGCCGCTTGCCCGCAGGGTGTCATACACATCGATGGAGGCAGTGTGGCCATCGCGATGGAAAACCATGTTCACGGCGGGCAGCGTGCCCACGCCATGGCGGTACACCCCGGACACCATGCGTTTGATGTCGAAATGGCTGCCCAGGCCGACACCGAGGAAAACCAGCAGCGACAGCACGATGACCAGGCGCTGCACCCGCATCGCGGTCCGGGTGCGCGCCAGCAGGTAGACGCCCAGCACGACATCGATGAGCGCACCGGCCATGAGGGTGTTCTTCAGGCCCAGGAAGGGCATGAGCAGATGCACCGTGAGCAGCACGCCGGCAATCGCACCCAGCGTGTTGAAGGCATACACCTTGCCGATGGCCGACTCGCCGCTGCCGCGGGAAAAAAGCACATAGGTGATCAGCGGCAGCGTCATGCCCGCCATGAAGGTGGTGGGCAGCATGACCAGCAGGGCGATGACATGGCTGCTGAGATTGAACAGCGCATAGCCGGCATCGTTGCGCTGCAGCGCCGACATGATCCACTGCATGAAATCAAACAGGGAGTTGTAGCCCAGCACGGTGGCCAGGGCGCAGCCTCCCATCAGCAACTGCACAATGCCCAGGGCCCGCTCCGGCACTTCGAAACGGTCGATGCGGTGGCGTATCCATAACCCCCCCAGCGCCAGGCCGAGGATGAAGGCACTGAGCATCAGCTCGAAGGCATGCGTGGAAGCCCCCAGCACCAGCACCAGCATGCGTATCCAGGCGACTTCATAAATGAACGAGGACAGGCCGGTGACCAGCGCCACCAGCAGCAGCGGGCGCAGATAGGGCGCGATGGACGCCCTGGCCGCTGCCGCCGCCGGCGGCTGCAGCACCAGCCGCCGGGCCACCAGCGTCACCGCCAGCGCCAGCAGGAAATTCGCCAGCGCCGCCGACAGCAGCGTACCGGGCAGCCCCACGGCGCCGATCAGCACGAAACCGCTCAGCAGCACCCCCGCCACAGCCCCCAGGCTGTTGCTGAAATAGAGCAGGGAAATGGAGCTGCCGGGCAGGGCGGGAAAAGCCCGCAGCACACCGGCACTCATCAGCGGGAAGGTGGCGCCCAGCAGCAGCGTCTGCGGCAGGATGAGCAACATGGCCATCAGCCAGCGCAATACCTCGCTGGCACCTGCCGAGTCCACGCCCGGCAGCAGCACATCCAGCAGGAAGGCCGTGGCCTGCACGAACAGCGGATGGAAGAACAGGCCGGAAAGCCCCAGCAGAATCTCCACCACGACATAGGCCAGCAGCGGTGACTGCAGGCGTGCCAGCCAGCGGCTGGCCAGCCAGGCACCTACCGCCATGCCTCCCATGTAGATGGCCAGCACCAGGTTCTGCGCATAGGCCGCATGCCCGAGGAAGAGCTTGAGGTAATGGCTCCAGATGGATTCGTAAATCAGCCCGGAGAATCCGGACAGCGCAAACAGTGCAAACAACACGTAAAGCAGGCTGTGGCGATTGGTATTCACCCGGTCATTCCTTGTCTTATTCTTGGCGGCCATCAAGCCGTGTTTATACACATGCCCATGCCCGCCAACCAACGCCTTTCCATGCAGGCCTTGAACACCGCCACACTCGCTCCCGAAACCCGGGAGCGGCCCCTGCCGGGCGCGGGTGAAATCCGCATCCGTGTCCAGGCAACAGCGGTGAACCGCGCCGACCTGCTGCAGAAAGCCGGGCGGTATCCGCCACCACCGGGGGCCAGCGACATCCTCGGGCTGGAGTGCGCGGGGGTGGTGGATGCGGTCGGGGAGGGCTGCAGCCGCTGGCAGCCGGGGGATGCGGTCTGCGCCCTGCTGGCGGGCGGTGGCTATGCGGAATATGTCTGCGTGGATGCGCGCCATGCCTTGCCGGTGCCGGACGGCGTCACCGTGTGCGAGGCCGCGGCCCTGCCGGAAGCCTTTGCCACCGCCTGGCTCAACCTCTACCAGGAGGCCGCGCTGCAGCCGGGTGAACGCGTGCTCCTGCTGGCCGGCGCCAGCGGTGTCGGCACCGCCGCCATCCAGCTCTGCGCACTCAA
>DASUXS010000480.1:0-8757 GCA_036377855.1 Moraxellaceae bacterium | reverse complement strand
GTCTATGGGCAGGCGCTGCACATAGCGCAGCTTTTCTTTCAAGAGCCACAGGTTCTGCGGTTTTTCCGCCAGCTTGCCGTCCAGGAAGGCGATGGCGGCATCGGCGGAGTCACGATCGGCGAGCAGGCGCGCGACATTGGCTGCGGCATTTTCGCTGCGCGGCTGCAGGGCGAGGATGCGCTGGTAGGTGTCCAGCTGCCCGACCAGGTCGCCCTCCATCTGCAGCAGGCGGATTTCCTTGTAGCAGCGCAGCACCTCGGCCAGCAGCGGGCCCTTCTGCTGCAGCAGCTCGCGCGCACGCTCCGGATTGCCGCTGTTGCAGAAATAATCAAAAGCCTCAGCCACCAGCCAGGCGTCGTCGCCATGCCGCTGCAGCGCCTGCTCGATCACGGCCAGCGCTTCGGGCGTGCGGTCCAGCAGGTCCAGGGCCTGCATATAGCTGATGTAGGGATTGGCGGAACGGCTGCCCAGCCACTCGATGCGACGCCGCAGATAGGCCAGGGCGTCTTCACCACGACGCAGGAAACGCGCCGCTTTGAAATAGGCGATGGCGTAATCCTCCACCTTGTCCTGCAGGCAGAGACAAAGGCGGTAGCACTCGAAAGCCTCCTCGCGCGCCTGCTCGTCCCAGAGCAGCCCGGCCAGGCTCCACCAGGCGGAATCATTCATGGGCTGGCGCTTCAGGATGCTGTGCAGCACGCGTCGCGTTTGCACATGACGGCGTCCGTCCTTGGCCATCTGCGTGGCCAGCGCACGCAGCAGGAAGGGATGGTTCTGACTGCCGCGGCAGGTGTCCTCCAGGAACTGCAGGTGCTCGCTTTCACGGCCCAGCTCACCCAGCAGATGTGCCTTGGAGACCAGCAGGTTGAGGTCCTGCGGAAACAATTGCAGCAGCGCTTCGGTGCACTCCAGCACGCGCAGGCTGTCATCGTCGTAGCGCGCCAGGCTGCGCCGCGCCCACAGCGCCAGGCGATGCCCCGGGGCCTGCTGCTCCAGGGACTGCGCCGCCTGCTCGGCGGCCGCGCGATCATTGCGCTCCAGCGCCTGCTGCAGGCGGAAATAATCGTCATAGAGCGCGGCATGGCGCAGCGGCAGCGCATGCAGCCAGTCGCGGCGCTCCGGCGGCACCGCCACGATGCAGCGCGGACCGCTGGCGGCATAGGCGTCATGCGCGCCTTCGATCAGCATTTCCTGGATGCCGGGATAATAGGGATCACGCAGCAGGTAGATGCCCTTGCGCGTGTCGTAGCCAATCACCGCCTGCATATGTGCCGAACCCGGCTCCACGGTCGACAGGCCGACGGGGCACCCGGCATCGATCAGCCTGCGGATGTCGTCAAGGTTGAGTTCGAACTCGCGCAGCGCCCAGCCCTGCTCTTCTATCCAGCGTCGCTCGGCCAGGTCCGAGGTGCCGTCGTAGCAGATGGCTTCCGCCAGGGTGAGATGGTCGATGTCGTGACCGTGGTAACGCCACAGTGCCGTCAGCGTGGCCGGTGCGCAGGTCATGTGGTGCTGGCGTATGAAGGGCACGTCCAGCTGCCTGTGCACGCCGCTGTGGCGGAATTCCGCCAGCGAGGCGCGCACCTGGCGGAAGAAATAGCCGCGCGCGCCCGACAAGGCTTCCAGCGCCGCGTCCATGTCGCCGCGTCGGTAGAGCACCTCGGCGGCCGCGATGGCCACGTCATGGTTGAGCGCGGAACCGCGCGCCGGCAGCCAGGCACGTACACGGGCCAGCGTTTGTTCCGCCGCATCCAGCAGGCCGTCGCTGCGCTGCATGTAATGCAGGCGCATGCCGATTTCCACCGACTCAAAACGTTCCAGTCCCGCCGCCAGCAGGGCCATGGCCTGTTCGCGCTGGCCCACCAGTTCCAGGAGACGGGCACGCCCCTGCAGGCACAGCCTTTCCTGGTTGCCGTTTTCCGGCTGCGTGTCCTGCAGCAGGGTCAGCGCCTCTTCATAACGGTCCTGCTGCTCCCACAGCCAGCTTTGCTCGATATCGAAACGGGAAGGTGCCATGCCTTCGCGACGTGCGTCGTCCAGGCAGGCCTGGGCCCGCTCCCAGTCGCGGAAACAGCCGTGGATGATGCTGCCCAGCGCCTGCCACCAGGAGCGCGCCTCGCCCTCCATGCCGGTCGCGGAAAGACGTAGCCACTCGCGACGGGCGATATAGGGGCCATTGAGATTGAGCCGCGCCAGCACATAGGCGTGCTGCAGGTCACCATCCGGCTGCGCCGTGCGGCGCCACAGGCGCAGCACGAGCGCCGCGCTGCTGCGGAACAGGCCGACCTGGGCCAGGATGCGGCTGCCCAGCAGCGGATCGGCACAGGAGGTCCACTGCTCCAGCGGCCCCCAGGCCGCCTCCGCCGCCTGCCAGGCCCGGTGGTAGAGCCCCTGCTCATAGAGCTGCTGGGGCAGCTCCCCGGCCACGGCGCCCGTTCCCTCCACATCCACCACCATGTCGCTCATGCCCTGCTCCTCTTTTTGCTGCGCCACTCTAGCAAGCCGCGCCACGGTGGCGTATTCGTAATACCCGAAATGACAGGCAAAACTGCCGCAGGTTTTGCGGCAAGACGGCGCATAGCATGCCGACAACACCTTGCGGGGAAATGTGCATGAACCTTGTCGATTACTGGCCACTGGCGGCCGGCGGTGCCGCCATAGGCGCGGCCGCGGGACTGCTGCTGCTTTTCACAGGCGAGATCGCCGGCATCAGCGGCATACATGCCGGCCTGCTGCGCGGCGACAGCGGGCGCGGCCATTGGCGCCTGGCCTTCCTGGCTGGACTGATGCTGCCCGGGCTCTGGTTTTGGCAGCAGGGCAGCACACCGCCCACAGCGGCCTGGCCCCTGCTGGCCGTGGCCGGCCTGCTGGTGGGCTTCGGCACACGCACGGGAGGTGGCTGCACCAGTGGCCATGGTGTCTGCGGTATCGCGAATTTTTCACCGCGTTCGCTGGTGGCCACGCTGGTCTTCATGGCCACGGCCATGCTCACCGTCTTCATCACCAGGCACGGGCTGGGCTTATGAAAACCACCGCCATCGCATTTATCGCCGGCCTGCTTTTCGGCGGCGGCCTACTGCTGTCCGGCATGACCACGCCAGCCAATATCACTGCTTTCCTGGATGTGGCGGGTGACTGGAATCCGGCCCTCATGGTGGTGATGGCCAGTGCCATCATCGTGGCCGCGCCGGCGTTCTTCATTGCCCGTCGTCGCCAGCGCACCTTGTGGGGCGAGCCCGCGCCGCTGGACAACCGTCGTCCGCTCGATCGCAAACTGCTGATCGGCAGCGCCATCTTCGGTGTGGGCTGGGGACTGTCCGGCCTCTGCCCCGGACCCAGCCTGGTGCTGCTGGCCGGCGGCAGCGCTGGCGCCCTGGTGTTCGTGCTGGCCATGAGTCTGGGTATGGTTCTGGCGGCGCGCATGACAGCCCGATGAAGCCGTAGCCATCGCGTTTCCGTCAAACAAAAGCAGGCGTATGCTGCGCGCCCGCCTTTCCCACCCGGATGTTTCATGAGTAGTGAAACCGCCCGCAGCGGCTTCTTCATCAATCGCGATTTCTCCTTTTACTGGTGCATACGTGTCGCCTCCATGATGGCCTTCCAGATGCTGGCCGTGGCGGTGGGCTGGCAGGTCTATGACATGACCGGCAGCGCGCTGGCCCTGGGCTATGTGGGCCTGGCCGGCTTCCTGCCCTCGGTGCTGCTGGTGTTGATAACCGGGCAGGTGGCAGACCGTTTCGACCGCCGTCGCGTGGTGCAGGCCGGGCATCTGCTGGAAGTGGTGGTGGCGGCCGTGCTGGCCTGGGGCAGCTGGCAGGGCTGGCTGACCGTCGAAGGCATTTTCATCGCGGTCTTCCTGCTGGGCGTGGGCAAATCCTTTTCTTCGCCATCGCTCGCGGCGCTGCTGCCGGCCCTGGTAAGCACCGCGCAACTGCCGCGCGCCGTGAGCGCGGCCAGTGCCGCCATGCAGACCGCCATCATCCTGGGCCCGGCCATAGGCGGCTTTATCTATGTGGGTGGCGCCAAGGCCGTTTATGGCACCGGCACTGTGCTGTTCCTGCTGTGCGTCGTGCTGCTGGGCCTGATCAAAAAGCCGCCCCTGCCAGTGAAGGCCGCCGTGGCCGATCCCGAAACCAATTCCGTGTTTGCCGGCTTCCGCTATATCCGTTCGCAGCCCGTGGTGCTGGGCGCGATCTCGCTGGATCTGTTTGCCGTGCTGCTCGGTGGCGCCACCGCCATGCTGCCCATCATCGCCAAGGACCTGCTGCAGGCCGGCCCCACGGCACTGGGCTTCCTGCGCTCCGCACCCGCCGCCGGCGCCCTGCTGGTGTCGTTCTGGTTGGCGCGCCGTCCCATCGAACGTCGGGCCGGGCATGTGATGTTTGCGGGCGTGGCCGTGTTTGGTGTCGCCACCATCGTACTGGGGCTGTCGACGTCATTCTGGCTGTCACTGGGCAGCCTGGTGCTGCTGGGCGGCGCGGACATGCTGTCCGTGGTGATCCGTTCCTCGCTGATACAGCTGCAGACACCGGATGCCATGCGCGGCCGCGTGAATGCCGTGAACCAGGTCTTCATCGGCGCCTCCAACCAGCTGGGCGAGTTCCGCTCCGGGGTCACCGCGGCCTGGATGGGCCTGGTGCCCTCCATCATCCTGGGCGGCGTCGGCACCCTGGTCGTGGTCGGCCTGTGGATGTGGTGGTTCCCGGCCCTGGCCAAACGCGACCGGCTGGTGGAGAGCCCTCAGCGGGTGGAGAGCCGGGAGGGCTGAGTCGCGTCGGACAATGTCATCGACCAATGGCATTGACGCTGAGGGGCGTAGCCGCCAGCATGTGAACACTTGTTCACTGGATGTCTGCCATGTCGACTCCCAACACCCCTTCTTCCGTTCCGACCCAGCGCCCCTTCCGCCTGGAAAACCGCAGCCTGCTGGTTGCGGCCGGCAGCCATGGCGCCGCCCTGGCCCATCTCACCCTGCTGGCCGCCGGCGGCCTGACCCAGCTGGTCGCCAGCACCCACGCCACCATTGCCCGTCGTCCCTCCCTGCAAGGCGACAGCGCCACGGCCGCCGAAGCCCCGCCGGCCTATTCCCTGGTCGCGCGCAGCTTCCTCTGGCTGGCCCAGCTCACCCGCCAGCTCGGCCAGCACATACCGGTGCAGCAGCATGGCCTGCTGCGCAGCGCCGCCAATGGCGTGCTCGGCGATACGCTGGCCGCGCATGCCAATCCCCTGCATGAAGGCATGAGCCTGCGCAATGAATTCGGCCAGGAGATTTCCGCCGCGGAATGGCAGCGCGATGCGCGTCGCGGCCTGGTGCTGTTCGTGCACGGCCTCTGCCTGTCCGAACGCGAATGGCAGAACAACGAGCACGCCGGCTTTGTGCGCGAGCTGCGCGATTTCGGTTATGGCGTGGCCTGGCTGCGCTACAACAGCGGCCGTGCCATCCATGAAAGCGGTGCCGACCTCAGCCTGCTGCTGGAAGATGCCCAGCTGGGCTCGAAAGCGCTGACGCTGATAGGCCACAGCATGGGCGGTCTTGTCGTGCGCGCCGCCAGCCATCATGCCGAGCATTACGAAATGAAATGGCAGCTGCGCCAGGCCGCCTACCTCGGCACGCCGCACCAGGGCGCGCCGCTGGAGCGACTGGGTGAAGGCGCCAACCGCCTGCTGGGCCTGACACCGTATACGCGTCCTTTGATGCAGATCGGTGGACTGCGCAGCAATGGCATACAGGACCTGCGTCATGGCCGCATCAGTGCCGGCAGCGAACGTCCGGTGCAGCTGGCGCGCGGTGCACGTCACCTGCTGATTGCCGGCCATCTCGGCCAGGAGCGCACATTCGATCTGCTGGGCGATGGCCTGGTGCCGGTGCGCAGCGCACTGGGCCAGCATCTGGAGCCGGAAAAGGCGCTGCAGGGTGAGGATGTCAGCCGCCGCGAGATTCCGGCGTTGGGGCATATGGCGATGTTGAAGGACAAGCGTGTGTATGATGCGCTGCTGGAGTGGTTGAAGCCCTGAAAGTAAGAATCGCACTCGAAATAAAAAAGCCCGCAACTGCGGGCTTTTTTATTTTCCACTTCTCTCTCTAACGTCATTCCCGCGAAGGCGGGAATCTCCAGGGTGTGCGGCTGGCCTTAAAAAGGCTCTGCCTGAATTCGGGAGATTCCCGCCTTCGCGGGAATGACGGAGGTTATTTTAAAAGGTGGTGGTGCATTTCACGCCGCATTGAAATACCAGGCCGCCCACACCTGCAGCAGCACCGTACGCAACTCCTGCTTCAGCGTGACCTGGCTTTCCAGCTGCGTATCCATGCCCACTCCCCTCACAACCTTTCCAGCTTCACCGGCAGCTTGTCCGCCGGCACCGGCAAGGTGGTGAAATCCAGCGGCACTTCATACCCGGCCGGCACGCTCCAGCGATAACGCAGCAGCACATGGTGCAGGATGGCTTTCACCTGCATTTCCGCGAAATGCAGGCCTATGCACATATGCGCACCGCCGCCGAAGGGCACGTATTGGTAAGGATGGCGTTTGTGTTCGTTGCGGCTTTCGATAAAACGCTCCGGATCGAATTTCTCCGGGTTGTTCCACCACTGCTTCATATGGTGGGTGACGATGGGGCTGACCGACACCATGGTGCCCGCCGGAATATGGTGGCCCTTGAACTCCACGTCCTTGACCGTGCGCCGCGGAATGCCATGCACCGGCGGCACCAGGCGCAGCGCTTCCTTCATCACCAGGCCGGCATCGGAGAGATGCTCCAGGTCTTCATGCGCAATATCCAGCTTGCCCAGGCGCAGCGACTCCTCACGCAGGCGGTCCTGCCACTCCGGATTCTTGGCCAGCTGGTAGAACATGGAACAGAGCGTGATGGTGGAGGTGTCATGCGCCGCCATCATCAGGAAGATCATGTGGTTGATGACATCCTCATCACTGAACTTGCGGCCCTCTTCGTCCTCGGCCAGGCAGAGGCGTGAGAACAGGTCTTCACCGGGATTGGCGCGTTTCTGCGCGATACGGGAACGGAAGAAGGCTTCCAGCACGCGGCGGCCATCCAGGCCTTTTTTCCAGCGGCCGCCCGGCACCGGGAAACGCACCAGCGCGGTACCGGCACGCACGCAGTCCACAAAGGCCTGGTTGATGCGGTCCGCTTCCGGACCCATCTTCTCGCCCATGAAGATATCGGTGGCCATGTCCAGCGTGAGCTGCTTGATATGGGTAAGGATCTCGAACTTGCTGCCGGTCTTCCACTGCGTGATGCCGCGCTCGATGGCGGGATTCATGCGCTCGAGATACTGCACCAGCACCGGCTTCTTGAATGCCGCCTGCATGATGCCGCGATGATGGCGATGCTCTTCGAAATCCAGCAGCATGATGCCGCGGTTGAAGAACTTGCCGATGTAGTAATCCCAGCCCTGGTTGTTGGAGAAGAGATCACCCTGGTTACGGAACACGAACTGGTTGGCATCCGGCCCCATCAGCGACACGAAGGTCAGGCCCAGCGCATCCACCCAGAACACTTCGCCGTTCTGTTCATAGAGCTTGAGGCCCATGCCCATGGGATCGGTGATGAAATCCAGGCCGTGGCCCAGCACGGGCAGGCCCTTGCTGCCGGGAATGTTCTGCTTGATGTGGCGCGTGGCCGGCGTGGTGGCAAAGAAAACGGACATCGCCTTAAGTCTCCCGAATTATTCTCAATGGGCTATATGCGCCGGATGCTGTTCGCCCGGCTTGATGATGCTGTGTTCTTTTTCGCCGAACATGGAGCCCATGGCATCCAGCTGCAGGCGGCGACCCAGTTTTTCCAGGCGGCGGCGCCGTCTCGGCAACAGGCTCTGGCTGGTGTACCAGACAAAGCGTGGGCCGGCGGTGAGCAGCGGGAACCAGGGATAGATGTTCTGCGGCAAGCCTAGTTGACGGCGCTGCTTCTTGTTCAGGAAAAGGCTGCTGGTGCTGAGATGCAGGTGGTATTGCAGCTTGAGGCGCAGGTCGTGCAACACCGGGAAATCCTTGAGCCAGGCCAGGTGGCGTTCCAGCGGCTCGCGGGCGAGCGCACTGCCGAGCTCGACGCTGGTCCAGTCCGGCGGGCTCTGCGTGACAAAGGTGTGGTAGAGCTGCACCAGGCCGGAACGTTCATCGTCCACCAGCCATTTTTCTTCCACGCCCATCAGCCAGGCCACGTATTTCCAGAGATGCATCACGGCCCTGGAGTCGCGCGCGGTCACCGGAATGCCCAGGGCGCGCACGCCCAGCAACATGATGGGGCCGAAGGCGAGATAGGTGGCCACCATGTCGATCTGGTTCACCGGCAGGCCGTATTCCTCGTTGCTCCACTCGGGATTGTTGGGCAGGTGGCGGCGCACCATGGCATGCACCATGCGCACATGAATGGTGGAGCGGAAACCGGGGCCGAAACGGCGCATGCCTTCGGTATCCGTGCAGTCCATCCACCATTTGCCGGTTTCGGCGATACGTTGCGAGGCGCCTTTGTTCAGCGCACCGGTCAGCACCAGAGCACGGTTGAAACCGGAGAGCAGGTAGCCGCCCATGAGCGCGAGGTCGCGCAGGATATAGGCGCCAGCGAGGCCGATACGGTGCGTGAAGCGCACGCCTTCCTCCATCAGCTCCCAGTCCACCCAGTCCGGCACGCGGTCGACTTCGGCAAAGAATTTTTTCAGCGCTTCGGGGGCATCCGGCACCGACTCGATACCGTTTTCCAGAGCCTGGTTGAACAGGGCGCGGGCATCGCGGGCACCGAACT
>DASUXS010000479.1:0-3857 GCA_036377855.1 Moraxellaceae bacterium | reverse complement strand
CCTGCTGCGCCTGCGTTTTGCGCATCTGCTGCTGTGCGCCCAGGCAGCGGACGACATTCCGCGGCAAAGCCGCCTGATCGGACTGGACGGCGATATCGTGCTGGGCCCGGTGGCCAATCCGCGCGAAGCCCTGCTGGATTTTGCCGAGGCCTATGCCGAAGGCCTGTGCCTGCCGCTGCCCTTGTTCCGTCGCGCCTCGCCGGGCTATGCCAGAAAGCAGAAGCTGGACGATGCCTTCAATGCCTATCTCGGCAATGAATTCAGCACGGGCGACGGCAGCGATGCCTGGACCCGTCTGCTCTGGCGTGACAGCAATCCCTGCGATGAACGTTTCGCACAATGGGCCGACCGCCTTTACGGCCCGCTGCTCGATGAGCTGGAGCAACTCTGATGCCGGCCCATCTCCTCAAACCCCTGGACCTGTACACCCTGCCCTTGAGTGGCGTGCAGCTGGTCGAAGCCAGCGCCGGCACCGGCAAGACCTGGACCATTGCCGGCCTGTATGTGCGCCTCCTGCTGGAAACCCCGGCGACGCTGGAACGTCTGCTGGTGGTGACCTTCACCAAGGCCGCCACCTCCGAGCTGCGCGATCGTCTGCGCGCACGCCTGGTCGCCGTGGAAGAAGCGCTGCGTGCCGGGCAGAGTGACGATCCTTTCTGTGCCTGGGCGCTGCAGCGCTTTGTCGATGCGGAGCGTGCAACAGCGCTGGAAAAAATCACGCAGTCCCTGCGTATCTTCGACGAAGCCGCCATCCATACCATCCATGGTTTCTGCCAGCGCGTACTCGCCGAAGTGCAGTTGCCGGCCTTGCTGGATGAGCCGGACATCGTGCCGGATGAGCGCGACTGGCTGCCCGGCCTGGTGCAGGAAGCCTGGATACGGCATTGCCGCAATCCGCTGCTGGCCGACCTGTTGGCCGCGGGCACACTGACGCCGGAAGTAGTGCAGCGCGATGTGGAAGTGCTGCTGCAGAAACCTTATCTGCAGGTCAGTGCCATCGACCACGCCATCGATATCGAACAGCTGGCCTGGCGCCGCGAATCCCTGCACAAGCACTGGCAGCAGGAACGCGAGGCCATAGTCCGCGATGTGCTGGAAGCCGATGCCCTGAGCCGGGCCAAGGACCAGTACAAGGCCCTGGAAGACATGCTGGCCACGCTGGGCTTGTGGCTGGAGCAGGGCGGCGGACTGGAAAAATCCCTGCGCAAGCTGACGCCGGAAAAATTCGCGGAAAAGAAAAAGCAGAAAGGCCGCATGCCCCAGCATGCCTTCTGGAACGAGCTGGCGGACTGGTTTGCCGCCGCCGACAGCCTGCTGCTGGCCTTCCGCCTTACCCTGGTGGACGATGTCCGTGCAGGACTGGCGGCGCATAAAAAAGAAAGAGGCCTGCTGTCTTACCAGGACCTGCTGGGCCTGCTGGCGGAGGCGGTGGAAGACGAGCGCCTGGCGGCCGCCATACGTTCGCGCTACAGCGCTGCGCTGATCGACGAATTCCAGGATACCGATCCGCTGCAGTTCCGGATTTTTGAAAAGCTGTTCGGGGCCGGGGTATCGGTCCTGGAAAGCAACCCCGTTCGTGCTGATGGTGAGCCTGGTCGAACCATCGAAGCACAGGGAAATCTTTTCGAAAGCCCTTCGACAAGCTCAGGGCGAACGGAGTTTCCGCTGTACCTGGTAGGCGACCCCAAACAAGCCATCTACAGTTTCCGCGGCGCCGACATCTTCACCTATCTGCGCGCGCGACAGTCCGCCGAAGGCCGTTACACCCTGGCCACCAACCGGCGCTCCGTGCCCGCGCTGGTCCAGGCCGTGAACGGCCTCTTCACCCGCCATACCAATCCCTTCCTGCTTTCAGATCTCGGTTTCGTGCTGGTCGATGCGGTTCAGCCTGAGCAGGAAATGCAGCCCGCTGCCGTACCGTTCCATTGCGGCCTGCTGCCTGCCGAGGGTGACAAACCCCTGAGCAAGGAAGCAGCGCGCGATATCAGCGTGCATACCACCGTGACGGAAATCGCGCGCCTGTTGCAGCAGACGCAGGCCGGCCAGCTGCGTATCGGCGAGCGCGCCCTGCGTGCCGGCGATATTGCCGTGCTGGTGCCCAAGCATCGCGATGGACGTGCCGTGGTGGATGCCTTGGCGGAGGCGGGCATTCCCGCCGTGATACGCAGCCAGGACTCCGTGTTTGCCACGGACGAGGCCCAGGAAATGCTGGCCCTGCTCAATGCGGTCGCCGAGCCCGGCCGTGAGGGCGGCGTCAAGGCGGCTTTCCTGTCCACCTTGATGGGCGGCACGGTGGCCAGCCTGCAGGCCGCCCAGGAAAGCGATGCCCTGTGGTCGGCCTTGATTGCACAATTGCTGGAAGCGCGCGAGCGCTGGCAGCAATCCGGCTTCATGCCCATGTGGGAGCGTGTGCTGGATGATTTTGCGATTTATTCGCGGGTGCTGGGCGGCGCGGGCGGGGAACGCCGTCTCACCAACCTGCGCCATCTCGCCACGCTGATGCAGCAGCAGGCCGATGTCGATCCGGTGCCGGAGCGGCAATTGAACTGGCTGCGCGAACAGGTGCGCGAAGGCGAGACCACGGAAGAAACCCAGCTGCGCCTGGAAAGCGATGCCGAGCGCGTGCAGGTGCTGACCATCCATGTCAGCAAGGGCCTGGAATATCCGGTGGTGTTCTGTCCCTTCCTCTGGGATGGCTCGCTGCTGCATAAATCCGATGCCGACCGCGCCGAATACCGGGCCGGTGCGGAATCGCTGCTGGACCTGGGCTCCGAACGTTTCGCCCATGCCCAGACGCGTATGGCCACCGAGCGTCTCGCGGAAAAACTGCGCGTGCTCTATGTCGCGCTGACCCGCGCCAAATACCGTTGCTACGGCATCTGGGGCCGCGTGCGCGACAGCGAGACCTCGCCCTTCAGCTGGCTCATGCTGGGCGGCAATACCGAAGGCGATCCCGATGCCGACATCCTGGCACGCGATCTCAAGGGCTTTTCCCACGAGGACCATGCCGCCGCACTGGCCCAGCTGGCGCAGTCGCAGCCCCAGGCTTTCAGCTGGCAGGAAATCGATCCCGAGCAGCCGGCAGTGATGATGGAAGCGGCCAGCCTGCCCGATACGGAACCGGTATTGCCGCCGTTTTCGCGTTCACTGCGCCGGCGCTGGCGTGTGAGCAGTTTCACCGGCCTTTCCGAATCTGCCCATGGTCTGCCCGAACAGGAAAGCCCGGACCACGATGCGGCGGTCGCGGCAACACCAGTGGTGCAGGAAGACCTGGTGGTGCCGGAAGGCATACATGCGTTTCCGCGCGGTGCGCGTGCCGGTGTGTTCTGGCATGCGCTGCTGGAAGATTTTGTCGGCATGACGGTGGCGAATCCTGCGCAGCAGATGGCCGACCGCCTGCAGGAACATGGCATCGCGCCGGAATGGCAGCCGCAGGTGGCGGCCAGCCTGCAACAGTTGCTGGACACGCCGCTGGATGCGGAAGGTGCGCGCCTGGGTGCGCTGGAAGCCTCGCTGGCGGAAATGGAATTCCTGTATCCCGTGCAGCATCTGTCCCCGTCGGATTTCCTTTCCTTGCCGGATGTGGCGCCCATTTACCATGACGCCCTGGCTGTACTGGATTTCCCGCTGCTCTCCGGCTACCTCAAAGGTTTCATAGACCTGATCTACCGTCACGATGGCCGTTACTACGTGCTGGACTACAAAACCAACTGGCTGGGGGCGGACGACAGCGCCTACACCCCGGCCCGCCTGCAGCAGGCCATGGCGGATTCGCATTACTACCTGCAGTACTGGCTCTATGTGCTGGCGCTGCACCGCCACCTGAAAACCGTGAAAAAAGATTACGACTACGAACG
>DASUXS010000478.1:0-4353 GCA_036377855.1 Moraxellaceae bacterium | reverse complement strand
CCTACAGCGGCACCAAGGCCTATATGCTCAACCTCAGCCTCAACCTGCAGCAGAAGGTGGCCGGCAGTGGCGTGCGTGTGCAGGCCGTGCTGCCCGGCGCCACCCGCACCGAGATCTGGCGCAAATCCGGCACCGACCTTGCAAAGATGCCGCAGGGCATGCTGATGGACGTGGATGAGATGGTGGATGCGGCCCTCTCCGGCCTGGACCAGGGCGAGGCGGTGACCATTCCGGCCCTGCCCGATGCCGCGGAGTGGGAAGCCGCCAGCGCCGCCCGCCTGAAAATGGCGCCGCATCTGTCCTTGCAGCATGCCGCCGCACGCTATCGCTGAGATAAACCGGGGCCGCGCCGCGGCCCCTTGAACGGGGAGTCAGGTCATGAGCAGTAAAACCGCAAGACGCGTCGCCATCCTGGGCGGCAGCCGCATTCCCTTTGCGCGCCAGAACACCGCCTATGCCGACGCCAGCAACACCGAGATGTTCACGGCGGCCCTGCGCGGCCTGGTGAAGAAATTCGAGCTCACCGGCCAGCGCGTGGGCGAAGTGGCCGGCGGTGCCGTGCTCAAGCATTCACGCGATGCCAATATCGCCCGCGAAGCCACGCTGGACAGCGGCCTGGCGCCGCAGACCCCGGCCTATGACGTGCAGATGGCCTGCGCCACCTCGTTGGAAACCACCATCACCATCGCCAACAAAGTGGCCCTGGGCCAGCTGGAAGTGGGCATCGCCGGCGGTGTGGATTCCGCCTCCGATGCGCCCCTGGCCTTCAATGAAAAGCTGCGCAAGCTCTTGCTGGCCCTGCGTCGCAGCAAGACCCGCGGCGAGAAGTTCAGCCTGCTGGCGCAGCTGCGTCCGGCCATGCTCAATCCTTCCGTGCCCAGCGTGAATGAACGCCGCACCGGCATGTCCATGGGCGAGCATACGGAAATCATGGTCAAGCAGTGGGGCATCAGCCAGCAGGCGCAGGACGAGCTGGCGCTGTCCAGCCACCGCAATGCCGCGCGTGCCTACGACGAAGGCTTCTACGACGACCTCATCGTGCCCTTCGCCGGCTTGAAGCGTGACAACAACCTGCGCGCCGACACCACGCTGGAAAAGCTGGCCAAGCTCAAGCCCGCCTTCGACAAGACCTCGGGCAAAGGCTCGCTGACGGCGGGCAACTCCACACCGCTTACCGATGGCGCCGCCGCCGTGCTGCTGTCCAGCGAGGAGTGGGCCAAGGCGCATGGCCATGAGGTGCAGGCGTATTTCGTGGATGCGGAAAGTGCCGCCGTGGATTTCTTCGGCCCGAATCCGGAAGGCCTGCTGATGGCCCCGGCCTATGCGGTGCCGCGCCTGCTCGCGCGCAACGGCCTGACGCTGCAGGATTTCGATTACTACGAAATCCACGAGGCCTTCGCCGGCCAGGTGCTGTGCACGCTGGCCGCCTGGGAAAGTGCTGACTTCAGCCGTGACAAGCTGGGCCTGAACCAGCCGCTGGGCAGCATAGACCGCAGCAAGCTGAACGTGAACGGCGGCTCCGTGGGCCTGGGGCATCCCTTTGCGGCCACCGGTGCGCGCATCATTGCCGGGGCGGCCAAGCAGTTGGCCAGGCATCGCCAGGAAACCGGGAAATCCGGGCGCACTCTGGTGTCGCTCTGTGCGGCCGGTGGCCTGGGTGTGGTGGCGATACTGGAAGGGTGAGTCTTTAGCAAGCAAGGGGGTGTGTGCATTAACCCCCCCTTGATCCGTCATTCCCGCGCAGGCGGGAATCTCCTGAACTCAGGCAGGGCCTTTTTATTGGCCCGCTGCATCCCATGAAGATTCCCGCCTGCGCGGGAATGACGGTGCTGAATAGATGAGGTTATGCAACTACTTAAAGGCCGCCCGATGCGGCCTTTTTTCATTAGGAATGAATTTCTTAGAGAAACCAAGGTTAAAACTGCTGTTTTTGCAACTCCAGCTGCACCACAGTTGCGTTTTTATTACAAAACCCGCCATGTCCTGCCCGGCCGCCATTGCTATACCTGAAAGCCAGATTCACAGACCGCAAGGATGGCGCCCATGTCAGTACAGCCCTCCGGCTACCGCAAGGCAAGGCGGTGGACCCTGGATGACATCCCCTACAGCGATATCGACCACGACGCCCTGCGCGGCGACGAGGACATCTTCTATATCGTGGTCACCGCCTCCTTCATAGAAATCAGCTCCGACCTTTATACCGGCAACCTGCTGGACTTCTTCCGCGCCGATGCCGACGTCTCGCGCTGGCTGAAAAAGCACTGGGAGCCCGAGGAGCTGCAGCATGGCCATGCGCTTAAGGCCTATGTGCAGCAGGCTTGGCCGGACTTCGACTGGCAGGCCGCCTACGATGATTTCATCGCCGAATATTCCCGCTACTGCACCGGTGAAGAGCTGGAAGAAAGCCGCGCCCTGGAAATGGCAGCGCGCTGCGTCATCGAAATGGGCACGTCCAGCTATTACAGCGCGGTGCAGGCATCCACCCATGAGCCGGTGCTGCAGGAACTGGCCGGCTATATCCGCCAGGATGAAGTGCGGCACTACAAATATTTCTACCGTTTCTTCTGCCGCTACCGCGACCAGGAAGGGCAGGGCCGGCTGGATGTTCTGGGCGCCCTGCGCCGCCGTCTCTGGGAATTGCGCGACAGCGATGCCGAATGCGCCTTCTGGCATGCCTTCCACCATCACCGTCCCGGCTTCATGCGGGACGGCGCCGAATGCCGCCAAGCTTTTTCCTCGGTGGCCAGACGCCTGCGCGAACACTATCCCGGCACCATGGCCGTGAAGATGACGCTGAAACCGCTGGACCTGCCGCCTTCGCTGCAGAAGATCATCGTCCAGCCCCTGGCCCGTGCCACCCAGCACTGGCTGCTGCGTTGACAGGCTAAGCAAATACAGTCGGAAAAAGCCCAAGGAGAGGCAGATCATGGGACAGGCACATCATATAGTGAACATGACCAGGCTGCGCGAAGTGGACCTGCACACCACGCCCCATGCCTGGCGCAAGAAAGACTTTCCCGTGAACGAAGTGCGCCGCTTCCTGGAGCCCGGCCCCGTCGTGCTGCTGAGCACGGCGTGGAAAGGAGAGCGCAACATCATGGCCATGGGCTGGCATATGGTGATGGAATTCCAGCCCTCGCTGCTGGGCTGCTTCATCACGCCGGGCAACCATAGCTACGAGATGCTGCGGCGCAGCAAGGAATGCGTCATCAACATCCCCACCTACGAGCTCATCGACAAGGTGGTGGGCATAGGCAATTGCTCGGGCGAGAACGTGGACAAGTTCCGCAACTTCGAACTGACGGCGGAGACGGCCAGCATGGTCGATGCGCCCTTGATCGGCGAGTGCTATGCCAATATCGAGTGCCGGGTCGTGGATACCCGCATGCTGAAGAGATACGGTCTCTTCGTGCTGGAGGCCGTGAAAGCCCACGCCCCCACCACGCCCAAATATCCCAAGACCATCCATTACCGCGGCGACGGCATCTTCATGGTGGCCGGCCCCAGCATCAGCCGCCGCCACAAATTCAACCCGGAAATGCTCTAGCTTCCCGTCTTCGCTCCACTCCCCGGGGTTGTTTGGTGTCAGCCCCGCTTTTCCGCTAAGGTCTCCGCCAGCGTCGCCGCCCCTGCACGCGGCATCCTGAGGAGCCTGCATGAAATTCCTGCCCGCCCTGCTTGGCCTTGCGCTGCTTGCCGCCTGCAGCAGCCAGGCACCGATCACCGCCCCGGCAAAGAATGATGCGCTCATCCACTACGGCTCCTGGGGCGTGCAGACGCAATATGTCTCCGCCGCCATCCGTCCCGGCGATGATTTCTACCGCCATATCAACCAGGGCTGGCTGGACAGCGCGACGCTGCCTCCGGGTTTTGCCGCCACCAGCACTTTCCTGGAGTTGCAGCTGCGCACGGAAAAACAGCTGCAGGCCATACTCACCGACGTGGCCAGGCAAGCTGCCGCTGCCGGTTCGGCGGAACAGCAGATTGCCGATTTCCATGCCAGCTATCTGGATGTCGCGCGCCGTGATGTGCTGGGCGTCTCGCCGCTGCTGCCGGATGTGCAGGCTGCGCTGGCCGCTGACCGCCCTGAGCTGGCGCGGCGCATGGGGCGTGCCGGCTATGGCGCCATCGTGGATATCGGCGTGCTGCCGGATTCCGCCAATCCCGGTCGCTATGTATTGGAGGTGGCGCAGGGCGACCTGGGCCTGCCGGGCCGTGACTACTACCTGAAAAATGACGCGCCTTTCATGGCGTATCGCCGCGCCTATGTCAGCTATATCACCGGTGTCTTCAAGCGCGCCGGCATCCCCGCGGCGGAAGAAAAGGTCCGCGCCGTCCTGGATTTTGAAACCA
>DASUXS010000477.1:0-3255 GCA_036377855.1 Moraxellaceae bacterium | reverse complement strand
GCATGGCGACCAGCTCTGCACGCTGGATGAGAAATACATGGCCTTCCGCGCCCAGAGCCGCGATCCGGCCTGGCAGCAGATGATGCTGGAAAAGCCGCTGGACCAGCGCCTGATGATCGCCACCATGTGGCGTATGCAGAGCAAGGCCAACAACTCCAACAAACCGGAAAACATCATGGATGTGACGCCGGCGGATGTGGTGCGCGTGCTGGAGGAAAATGGCGTGCAGACGCTGCTGCATGGGCATACGCACAGGCCGGCGGTGCATGACATTGAAGCGGGCGGCAAAGCGGCGCAGCGTGTGGTGCTGGGGGATTGGCGTGAGGAAGAAGGGACGGCGGTGATTGCTATGGCGGACGAAAGCGGACTACATCCGCAGACTTGGAGTTTCTAAGCTGGTTTTCTCCCTCTCCCTCCGGGGCGTAGAAGGGGTTTCATGAAGCATCGCTTCATGCCTTCGAAGCGCCCTTGGCGTACTCGCCAAGGGCCGGGGCACAGAGTGGGGCTGGGGTGAGGGACTGCGGGAGTTATTAAGAGACGGCGGTGGTAAAGCATAGGCCGCCCCTCACCCTAACCCTCTCCCGGAGGGAGAGGGGATAAAAGCGGGGAGCGGGAAGATTCTGACTTAATTCAGTCCGCCTTCCTGAGTTCCACCGGTTTCACCCGGATAAACCCCAGCGCCCATGTAGCCGACACCCCGGCATCCGTCATCAGGTAGGCGACATAACCCTCTTTTTCCGACTGCTGCACCCCGCCGCCCACTGTGCCGGCCATCCCCACCTGCTCCACCTTGGCCGAGGCCTCGGCCGCCAGCCTGACTTCGAAATCGCCATCGGCAAAACGGTGGAATTTTTCCGCATCAAAGAAAATCAGCACCGGCCGGATATGGCGTACGCCCCAGCCCGCGCCGAAATCAAAACGGCGCATGCGCAGATAGGTACGCGCGCCTGAGGCACTGTCGACAGCCACGCCATAACCACTGCCCACACCGAAAACCGGCACCTTGGTCAGCGTGTTATCCATGACCACATAGCCCACGGCCCGCGTGAGCTCCTCCGCCGCCTGCGGATGCTCGCGCTTCACGTCAGACAGGGTGCGCTGCAGCAGCTGGTCCACGTTCTGCACCTGTTCCTGGCGGCTGCTGCCCGGAATGACGGAGCAGCCGGCCAGCGCCGACAACAGCAGGCAGAGCCCGGCCATGCGCATGCTTTTCAACATCCCTATCCCCCTGCTGCCCTGCCCGCACGATACGTCATGTCCCTGCCGGGCAACACTCTTTCTCAGGGCGTAACCGTCTCGCCACGGTCATGCATGCGCTCCAGCGATTCCACGCGCAGCCTCTCCTCCGCCGTGAAACGGTTGTTGCGCAGGTCCGCGAGCTGACGCTGGCGATCACCCTCGCTGAGGCTGGTATTACCCAGGATGGCGGCGCGCTCGCCATACCAGGCCGACATGCGCTGGTCCCAGGCGGCACGGTCACGGTCCAGGGTTTCAAGACGGTCGGCGGCTTCGGTACCCACCAAGCTTTCGCGAATCTGGCGCAACTCGGCCGGCGTGCCACTACGCTTTTTCCAGTCTTCCGTCAGCGCTTCCAGATTCTGGTATTGGTTGACGGTCTTCATGGAGTCCTGAATGGATTGCGGCAGCTGGCCTTCCAGGGCCGCCAGCTGCTGCGCGCGCTGCGTCGCCGACAGCTTCTGGTTCTGCATCACTTCCAGGCGCGCCAGGGTGTAGCGGTCATAGGCATCCTCGTCACCGAAAAAGACGCTGATGACTTCGGCGGAAAAATACTGGCTGCGCAGCGCCTGCACCTGCTGCATCTGGTTGCGCACGGCGGCGATGTCGATACGGCCATCACTCGTGGGCTGGGCCTGCTGCACGCTGTCCAGGCCGCGTTTATAGGCGATGTAATTGTCCAGCAGCTGCTCGGCCTCGCCCGCCGCCATGGCCGGCAGCTTGTGGCGGATATAGGCGCGGATACGGGCCAGGATGGTGTCCAGCGGCTCTTCGCCTATGGTGGACAGGAAATAATCGAAGACACGGCGCACGCCGTTGCTGATTTTCAGGTGGCCGTTGGCATCCACTTCCAGCTCACCGTCCACTTCCGTGCCCTGCAGGGAATTGGGCAAACCTTCCAGGCCAGTCTTGAAGCTGGCGGGCGGGGTGGTTCCCGCACCGCCCTCGCCGCCATGTCCCCAGGAAAAAAGACCCGGCTTGTCAGCGGTGGCGGAAGTCCCCGCGTCATCCGGCGACAACCAGTACAGCACACCCGCGACCCCAATCAGGGCGACAGCCACTCCCAGTGCTGCCATGCCTTTCTTCATGTCCTGCTCCTGCCTGTTCTTGTTCTTATAGAGAGCCGCAAAAAGAAAATGGCGGCCCAGGCCGCCATTTTCATCAATACCGCTGGTTTTGCCAGCGCAGGACCTCAGAAGCCAGCCAGCTTCAGACGGTTGGCCTGGTCGCGGTAGACGGTCTTGGGATCCGGCGTGAACAGGCCGCGCAGGGCGAAGAGATGGTTGATTTCATCGCCATGGTTCCAGGGGTAGTTGTCACGCAGCACCTGGCCGAAGTGGTTGCTGCAACGGCCGACGAGACCGTCGCTTTCCTGGCCGTTCATGCCCAGGCTGGTGGAGCCGAAGAAGATGTCCAGCGGATCCAGGATATTGGTCACCGCACTGGTGCCGCCCATGGAATAGAAGCGCTGGCCGTTGGCCGAGTAGGCACCTTCACCGCAGGACGAGGTCGGCACACCGGCCGGGAAACGGGCATTGAAGGCAGCGGCACCGGCGGTGCTCAGCGAGGCCATGGAGCCCAGGAAGTCTTCGTTGTAGTTCTTGCCACCCAGCGAGCTCACCAGCTTGGAGAAGGCATTGCCCACGGTACCGACCACGCCACCGATGGCGGGATTGACGGTGAACTGCAGCAGCAGGTCAGCCACCGGCGTGCCCTTCACGGGCGAGCCCACGGTGGTGATGGAGGCGACGCGGCTGGGGATCTGCGCGGCCACATAACGCGAGGAGAAACCGCCATGGCTGTGGCCGATGAGGTTGACCTTCTGCGCGCCGCTGATGGCCAGGATGGTCTGCACCTGGGCCAGCAGCTGCTCGCCACGCGCATCCGAGGTGTTGAAGGCCGAGGCCGAGGTCACATAGACCTTGGCGCCGTCGCTGCTCAAGGCAGAGGGAATGCCGTAGAAATATTCGATGCCCAGGATCTTGTCGAAGCCCAGCACGCCCGGTGCCAGCACAATGG
>DASUXS010000476.1:0-9162 GCA_036377855.1 Moraxellaceae bacterium | reverse complement strand
GGGTGGGGGGTCGCGGCTTCGGCAGGCACCCCTCACCCCCGCCCTCTCCCCATGAATGGGGAGAGGGAGAAGATGCCCATGCCTTTGACTGCAGCGTCACATGAAGCGAATGAGGCTGGCCGGCAGGGGCTGGCATGGTAGCATACGCGGCTTCTTTTTCAGGCCGGCAGCCATCGCCGCCGGCCCCAGGCGCAACCCGGGGTAGCTCATGAGCCAGTTCTCTCTCGACAAGTCCAAGATCCGCTTCCTGCTGCTGGAAGGCGTGCACAAGAACGCCCTCGATGTGCTGAGCGCCAACGGCTACACCAATATCGAATACCTGCGCGGCGCCCTGGACGAAGACGCCCTGGTCGAGAAGATCAAGGACGTGCACTTCCTGGGCATACGTTCCCGCACCCAGGTCACCGAGCGTGTCCTGGAGTCCGCCAACAAGCTGATCTCCATAGGCTGCTTCTGCATAGGCACCAACCAGGTCCGCCTCAAGGCCGCCATGGACAAGGGCATCCCTGTCTTCAACGCGCCCTATTCCAATACCCGTTCCGTCGCGGAACTGGTGCTGGGCCAGCTCATCCTGCTGCTGCGCGGCATCCCCGAAAAGAATTTCCTGGTGCATCGCGGTGGCTGGAGCAAGTCGGCGGAAGGCTCCTGGGAAACCCGTGGCAAGACCTTAGGGATAGTCGGCTACGGTTCCATCGGTTCGCAGCTGTCGGTGCTGGCCGAATCCCTGGGCATGACCGTGATCTATTTCGACGCCGTCACCAAGCTGCCGCTGGGCAATGCCCGTCAGGTCGGCAGCATGGATGAACTGCTGGGCAGCGCCGATGTGGTCTCCCTGCATGTGCCGGAACTGCCCTCCACCAAGAACATGATGCGTGCCGAGCAGTTCGCCAAGATGAAGAAGGGCGCCATCTTCATCAACGCCGCCCGCGGCACCTGCGTCGACATCGACGCGCTGGCCGCCGCCATCACTTCCAAGCACCTCAATGGCGCCGCCATCGACGTGTTCCCGAAAGAACCCAAGGCCAATGATGAAATCTTCGAGTCGCCCCTGCGCGGCCTGGACAATGTCATCCTGACCCCGCATATCGGCGGCTCCACGCTGGAAGCCCAGGCCAATATCGGCCTGGAAGTGGCCGAGAAGTTCGCGCGCTATTCCGACAGCGGTTCCACGCTGTCCGCCGTGAACTTCCCGGAAGTGCATGTGCCTTTGCAAGCAGGCAAGCACCGCCTGCTGCACATCCACCGCAACGTGCCGGGCGTGCTCAGCAACATCAACCGCGTGTTTGCCGAAAACAACATCAACATCAGCGCGCAGAGCCTGATGACCAACGAAGCCATAGGCTACCTGGTGATGGACGTGGACGCGGAATACTCCGCCGTGGCCCTGGAAAAGCTGCAGCAGGTGGATGGCACCATCCGCACCCGCGTGCTGTTCTAAGCCCGCCGATAAAAGGCGACTGCAGAATAAAAAAAGCCGGCACCAGCCGGCTTTTTTTATGGTCACGTTCGTCCTGAGCCTGTCGAAGGACAATTCACCCCGCCCCGCAGTACACCGGATCATCGCCCTTCGACAGGCTCAGGGCGAACGGTGCCTCATTCTTCGCGGAAGGGATATTTGAACTGCAGGGCCTTGATGCAGCCGCGGGCGAACTCGCCTTCACCGCGGCACTTCACCCGGCTTTCGATGTCGTTGTCCAGCACCCAGCGGTAACCCCGCGCGCATTCATCACGGCAGTCCGGCCCCGGATCGAAGGTGGAGGCCTCGGCCTGCCCTGGCGGCTTGGCACAGGCGGCCAGCAGGCAGAACACCGGCAACAGGAAAAGGATTTTCATGGCACCTCCTGGGAATGCCGCAACGATAGCGCGCAGCACGCCCGGCCACTGCGCGCCGTTTCACAAAGAGGGGAGCCTGAAGCAGGCGGAACAGGAAACGGGTGGCAGCCGCAGGCCGACCGGCGCATCATGCCGCGCATGAGCACCCTGGATTTATTCAGCAGCCCCAACGAGCGTGGAACCGAGCCCCTGGACGACGGCGCCTGCCTGCTGCGCGGCTTTGCCACCGACGTGGCCGCAACGCTGCTGGCCGATGTGGCCGGCATCACAACACAATCACCCTTCCGCCATCTCGTCACACCCGGTGGCTACACCATGTCCGTGGCCATGACCAATTGCGGCCCCCTGGGCTGGGTCAGCGATGAACAGGGCTATCGCTACAGCCGCCACGATCCGCAAAGCGGCCGGCCCTGGCCGGCATTGCCCGCCGCATTTCTCAGCCTGGCCAAGGCCGCGGCGGCAGCGGCCGGCTATCCCGGTTTTCTTCCTGATGCCTGCCTGATCAACCGCTACACACCCGGCAGCCGCCTGACCCTGCACCAGGACCGCAACGAGCATGATCGTGCGGCGCCTATCGTTTCCGTATCGCTGGGAGTGGCCGCGATTTTTCTCTGGGGGGGTCCGCAACGCCGCGACAAGCTGCGGCGCTTCCGCCTGGAGCATGGCGACGTCGCGGTGTGGGGGGCCGGGTCACGCTTGCATTTCCACGGCGTAGCGCCGCTGGCTGAATCCTGGCATGCGCAGACCGGCAGCACGCGCATCAACCTTACTTTCCGCAAGGCGCGCTGAATCAGCCCAGTAGCTGTCCCGTTTGCAGGTCGAAGGCGCATGCCTCCAGCAACCCGGCAAGCTGCCGGACGAACCCGCCCTGGTCTGCATGCAAGGAAGTGCTGACCAGGGCGGTGGTGTAGCCGGCATGCCGGAAGAGATGGATGCGGCAGCGGGGCTGCGCCGCCGGGGCCTCGCCGCAGAATCCCTCTGCGGTCTGTTCCCAGCCGAAATCCGGAAAAGCCTGCTGCAGCCGCTGCACCGCCTCTGCCGCCCAGTCCGCCGTCTCGACGCAGCTTTCATCCAGGTCATTCAGGGTGGCGGCACGGGCCGTGAGCCGCAGCAACTGGAAATCACGGCTCATTTTCCAGTGCCCTACCTTCTACTGCCGGGCCCTTCACTACTGAAGCCTTCACTGCTGAAGCTTTCACGGTTGATTTTCTACTGTTGAACCAGGGCGCGCGGCGCGCATTGCGGATCGCCGCTGGCCGCACCGCCGGCGGAGGTGAAGGTCACAGGGAAAGGATTGTCGGCGCAGCTGGGGAAGGGATAGTTGGGCAGCTGCATGCGCGGATGCGTTTCCACCAGCGACAGCGGTGCCGGGAAGAGCTGGCGGAAGACGGCCTGCCGCGCTGCGGGATTGATGAAGATGGCAAGGCCGGCATCGCTGCCATCCGCCGGGCCGTAGCCGTAGTGGCGCTGCTCCGCCGCCAGCGCCGCCATCTGGCCGCTGGAGCGCGCATAAGGCAGGCCATAGGGCTGCCACTGCTGGTTGCCTTCCAGATTGCGCAGGCTGCGGAACAGCAGCGAATAATCCGGCCGGTCCTCAGGATGCAGTTTCCAGCGCGAGAAACGGTAACCGGCAAGATGGCCGGACAGGCGATTCAGCTCGCGGCCGGACAGCAGCGCCATGCGCGAAAAGCGCTCGGCATATTGCAACGCATGGAAAGAGTCGGGACTGAGCACACCATTCTGCGCCCCGTCGCGTATGCCGGCATCGGCATCGATGATGTCGGCGCCGTTGCGCAAGGTCAGCAGCGCCTCGCCGCCACCGGTATCGCCCAACAGGTTCTGCAAAGTGCCGCGCAGGCTTGCCGGGTCCTGCGGCGCCAGCCGCTTTTCCTGCAGCGCCAGGGCGGAATCCTCTTTCACGAAAGCCTGCAGCGCCGCATCGGAAGCAGCCACGGCCGCGGCCAGCGCATCCGGCTGCAGGGCCGCCAGGCTGTCCTGCAGGAATTGCAGCTCGGGAAGACGCAGCAGCGCTTGCATGCGCTGCAGATGCGGCAGCAGTTCATGATAGGGGGAGGCGCGCTTGCAGTCGGCCGTGGCCGCGGCTTCGCGCAGGAAAACCTTGCCGCTGCAGTCCAGCCAGCGCCGGTACTCCAGCAGCGTCGTGCTGCGACCCTGCGCCCTGGCCTGGCTGCTGTGCAGGCCGGCGTAGAGATAATCATTGCCGGCACGCAGGATGCCTGCTTCCCAGTCCTGCGTGATGCGCGCCAGCGCACCGGCTTCCTGCTGTGCCTGCTGCAGGACCTGCAGCACTTCGTAATGACGCCGGCGCAGGTCCACGCCACCCGGTCCGGGCAGGGCCGGCAGGCTGACCGGTGCCGTCCGCGCCTGCTCCATGGCCTGGCGTGACACGGCTGCACGCCTGTCCACAGCCAGCTGGCGGGCCCGCAGATTTTCCTCCTGTATGGCGAGACCGTCACGCGCCTGCTGCAGCTGCAGGAGCTGCTGCTGCTCGCGCTTCCAGTCCGGATTCGCACGCTGTGCGGTTTCGCACACGCGATTGCTGACCCATTCCTTTTTATTGATCCACTTGCGCACATTGCGGCAGTGCTGCACGTCCTGTCGCGGCGACAGCCCGGCCAGCTTCTGCTGCTGTTCAGCCAGGCGCGCATCGGCCGCCGCCCGCTCCGTGGCCGCCGCCTGCAGGGCCTGAGCCGTGGCTGCCGCTGCCTGCCGGTCCAGCTCATGGGCCAGGCGTGCCTCGGTCCAGCGCTGCTCCAGCAACTGCGCCTGCACCGTGGCACGGCGCTGCTGCCGCCAGCCCCCGGTGAATTCCTCTTCCATCACGATGTCGCTGGGCGGCAGGTCGTTGTAGTAGGCCAGCATTTCCCGCAGCACATGCTGCAGTGAATCCGCCGCTGCCACGCTGCGGGTCACGGCCAGGCGCAAATCATTCATGGCGACCACCGCGGTCGTGGCCGGGCTCTTGCGGAACTCTGCCTGCGCCTCGCTGCTGAACAGCAGGTTGTCGCGCAAAAAGGAAACCGGAATGTTCAGCGCCTGCAGGTCCGGACGCCCCTGCGCGGGCAGGCGGGCATCCAGGTATTGCTCGATGGCACTGTGCCGCGCCGCCGCGGCCGGCCCCATCTGCAGCGACCAGGGCTGGCCGGCATAGGTGTTCACATAGGAATTGGCAAAGACATCCTGGCCGGCCTGCAGCAGCAGGCCCAGGGCAAAGGCGCGCGCTGCGCTGCTGTCCGCCGTGACCACCAGATGCTGCAGCCACTCGCCTGACTGCCAGCCCTGGGCCACCCCCTGGCGCAAGGTGGCCTGGGCGGTCAGCGGATCGGGATAGCTGCCACCGCCGATGGCACCGGCGAGGAAATAGGCGGGATAGGCGCGCAGCGCCTGGCAGGAGGCGGGATCCAGCGCATAGCGCCGGCCGGCAAGTTCCAGCCGGCAGTCCTGCCGGACTTCCTGCAGGGCCCGGTTGGCCAGCCAGGCATGGGTCTGCGGACCAAAAGCCTGCGCTGCCGGCACCATGGCCAGCAGCGCAGCCGCACACACAAGTGCACAGGCGAGACGGAAACGACGGGCCGGGATGCCCCGGCATGCGGACGCCACCATGCGTACCCCCTTTCAGGCCTGCCCCTCTCCGGAGGCATTTCTTTTATCCCTGTACCGGCTCTCCCGGGATTTTTCCGCGATCTGCACCGCCGCGGCCCGGTATTGGGTCAAGACCGCTATGCCAACTGTCCCACAAAAAACGCAGCGGCCCAGGCCCTCGGGCTCAGGACCTGGGCTCGACCCCCGGCTCCACTCCCCGCTCCACCCCGGGCAGCACTGCCGGCGCGGCCGGCGGATAGGCGTCGCCAATCCAGGCATCCAGCAAAGTGTAGGTCACCGCCAGCAGCACCGGTCCCACGAACAGCCCGATGAGGCCGAAGGCGAAGAGGCCGCCAATGACGCCGGCAAAGATCAGCAGCAGCGGCAGGTCGGCACCGCGCCGTATCAGCCAGGGGCGCAGCACATTGTCCAGCATGCCCACCGGCAGGCTCCACACCAGCAGGGCCACGGCCCAGACGGTGTCGCCGCTCCAGAACAGCCAGCCCACGGCCGGCAGCAGGATGATGAGCGGGCCGAGCTGGATCAGGCAGCTCATGAACACCAGCGCGCCCAGCAGGCCGGCATAGGGCACGCCCGCCACCAGCAGGCCCAGCAGGCCCAGCGCGGACTGCACCAGCGCCGTCACGACTATGCCCATGGCCACGCTGCGTATGGCGGCGCCGGACAGGATCACCACGCGATCACCGGCATCGCCGGCCAGGCGCCGGCAGAAACCGCGCACCCGGCGCACGGCTTCCTCGCCACTGCTGTAGAGGATGGCGGCCAGCACCACGGTCAGCAGGAACTGCACGATGACCAGGCCCAGGCTGCCGGCCTGCGCCGCCAGCCATTTCAGGGTCAGGCCGGCATAGGGCTTGAGGAAGGCGATCATGGCGGCGGAACCGGCTACCGCCAGGTTATGCCAGGTCCGCGCCACCTGTTCACCGACCAGGGGCAGCCTGGCCACCCAGGCCGGCGGCTCCGGCGGCTGCATCTGCGACAGCCTGGCCCACAGCGCCGCGGCATCGTCGACATGCTCCACTATCGTCACCGCCGCAATGGAGAGCGGCACGAACAGCAGCAGCAGGAGCGCCACCACCATCACGGTGACCGCCAGGCTGCGCCGTCCCCCGAGCCGCGCCTGCAGCCTGAGCAGCAGTGGCCAGGTGGACACCACGATCATCACGGCCCAGATCAGCGCCCCCAGGAAGGGCATCAGCACCCACAACGTGCCGGCAATCAGCAGCAGGATGGCGATGATGGCCAGCAGGTTGCGGGTGAGTTCGAAACGGGTCTCGGTCATGTCGTGTCCTTTCAGGCTGGCGCAGCCAACCGGTTAAAAAGCGTCAGTAAAAAGCGTAAAGATCAATCGCCACATGCGCCAGCACCACCAGCCAGAGATGGCCGAGGCGGAAATACCAGAAACAGGCGGCCAGGCCGAAGGCAAAGGCCGAGAGCAGGCCGGACAGTCCCTGCTCCCAGTGCACGCTGGAAAAGACCAGCGCCGACAGCAGCGAAAAGGCCAGCGGCGACAGCCAGGTGATACGCCGGCAGGCCAGCCAGGGCAGGCCGATATAGAAAAGGCTTTCCACCACACCGGCGGTCAGCGCCGAATACAGCCAGAGCACGCGGCCGGAAACGCCGGTGAGCTCCACATCCTCGAACTGGAACCAGACCAGGGCCTCCGGGAACAGCGCCTTGGCCAGGGGCTCGACAGCGAAATAGACCAGCGCCAGCGAGGCCAGCACCAGCAGGGCCTGGCCAGCCAGCAAAAGGCTGTCGCGCGGCAGCTGCACTTGTGGCAGAGGCCAGGGGAAACCGGCGGCGGCGAGGGTGAGGCCGCGCTGCGCCAGCAGGCGCAGCATCAGGAAGGGCAGCAGCAGCCATTGCAGCAGGTCGGCCAGCCAGAACCAGAACATGCCTTCGCGGGCCAGCAGCGGCAGGTAGCAGCCATTGACGAAGGCGGCCAGCACGACGGGCAGGCAGCAGGCCAGGACAACACGGGGAGAAAGGGTGGGGCTGGGCATGGCGCTCCTTGCGACCCGGCTCCCTGCCAGGCCGCCCAAGCCTAACGATAGCGGACGGGCTTGGCCATTACCGCGACGGGCCTGCGGTGAATACGCTTTCCAAGCGCCGGCCTCCCCTTCTAGACTGCAAGGCCAGTTGCAATGGCAGACGGTCGTACGGTTTGATGCCCGCCGCTGCCCGCGCCGATAAGCACTTAAGGAGAAGTCATGCGCCTCACCTCCCTCATCCTGGTGGCCGGCCTCAGCCTGGCCAGCTCGCTGGCGGCAGCCGCCCGCCCCACCATCGCCGTCCTGCCCTTCAGCATCGACAAGAGCGTGGTGATCACCGATGGCCGCTCCTTCGTCAGCGGCACCATCGAAGACCAGACCTCCCTGCTGACCAACGAACTCATCCACCAGCTGGTCGCCACGCGCAAATTCGATGTGCTGGAACGCAGCCGCGTCGATGACATCGTCAAGGAAAAGGAATTCCAGGAAAGCGATTACGCCTCGCCCGAAGAAGCCCCCAAGATCGCCAAGCTGCTGGGCGCTGATTATTTCGTGCTGGGCCGCATCGATGACTTCGATGCCGAAAGCGAACAGAAGACCATTCCCTACAGCACCCAGACCTATACCCAGCAGGAAGCCTCCATCGATCTTTACCTGCGTGTCATCGATGCCCGTACCGGCCGCATCGTCGCCGCCGAGAAATTCGACAGCGAAGCCAAGCTGCGCGTAAACCCCAACAAGAAAAACCAGAACGTGGTCAAGCAGCTGGTCAGCCAGGCGGCGCAGGACATGGTCAGCCGCATCACCAACACCGTGTATCCGGTGAAGGTCTCCAAGGTCGACGGCAAGACGCTGTACCTGAACCGCGGCGCCGATGGCGGCCTCAAGGTCGGCGATGTCGTGGCCATCTACAGCCAGGGCGAAACCATCACCGACCAGGACACCGGCGAAGCCCTGGGCAGCACCGAGAACGAAGTGGCGCAGGCCAAGGTCACCAGCGTGGAAGCGCGCTTCACCAAGGCTGAAGTCAGTGGTGATGCGGCGGTGCAGGCCGGCATGCTGGTGAAAAAGAGCAAGGCCGGCGACAGCAAGCCCGCTCCCGCCGAGCTGCCGCCCGGGCCGCGCTGGTAATCGCAAGACGCCGGTAGAAAATGAAAAAGCCCCGCCGGACGGCGGGGCAGTCCCCTTACAGTGACAGGACGTTCCTGCCCATGCGGTTCAAGAACCTTTCGCGCCCTGCCCTTTTCCTGTTGTTGCCAGTGATACTCGGCGGCTGCGCCGCCGGCTCGGTGCTGACGCCCTATCCCTCCACGGCCAGCGCCTATCGCGCCGCCCTGGATGCCGGCACGCCGGAGGCCGCCGTCACCCGTATCGGCAAGAAAACCGAATCCGCCGACGGCATGCTCTACCTGCTGGAGAAAGGCCGTATCGAACAGCTGGGCGAGGCAAGCGATGCCAGCCGTGACGATTTCGACAAGGCCATAGGCCGTTTCAGCCAGCAGGACGACAAGGCCATCATCTCCGCCTCGTCCTATGCCGCCTCCGGCGCCAGCCTGCTCACCAACGACAATGCCCGTCCCTATGAAGGCCGCACTTACGAGCGCGTCTTCGTGCATCAATACCAAGCGCTGAATTATCTCGCCAAGGGCGATGCCACCGGCGCGCTGGTGGAAGTGCGTCGCGCTAATCAAGTCCAGGTCGACGCGCTGGC
>DASUXS010000475.1:0-3948 GCA_036377855.1 Moraxellaceae bacterium | reverse complement strand
CCGGGTGGTCCGAGGGACCCTGGCCGCAGATGCCGATGTACTTGCCGGCCTTCTTGCAGGCCTGGATGGCGCGGGCCAGCAGGAACTTCACGGCCGGGTCACGCTCGTCGAAGAGGTGGGACACGATGCCGGAGTCACGGTCCAGGCCCAGGGTGAGCTGGGTCAGGTCGTTGGAGCCGATGGAGAAGCCGTCGAAGTGCTCGAGGAAGTCCTCGGCCAGCAGCGCATTGGTCGGCAGCTCGCACATCATGATGACGCGCAGGCCGTTTTCGCCACGCTTCAAGCCCTTCTCAGCCAGCAGCTCCAGCACGCGCTTGGCTTCGCCGGTGGTGCGCACGAAGGGGATCATGACCTCGACATTGGTCAGGCCCATCTCGTTGCGCACTTTCTTCAGCGCACGCACTTCCAGGTCGAAGCAGTCGCGGAAGTTGTCGGAGATGTAGCGCGAGGCGCCACGGAAGCCCAGCATGGGATTCTCTTCTTCCGGCTCGTAGAGCTTGCCACCGATGAGGTTGGCGTATTCGTTGGACTTGAAGTCGGACATGCGCACGATGACCTTCTTCGGATAGAAGGCCGCGGCCAGCGTGGCGATGCCTTCCACCAGCTTCTCGACATAGAAATCCACCGGCGAGGCATAGCCCGAGCAACGCAGGTCCACGGACTGCTTGATGTCGCGCGGCAGGTTGTCGTAGTTCAGCAGGGCCTTGGGATGCACGCCAATCATGCGGTTGATGATGAATTCCAGGCGCGCCAGGCCTATGCCCTCATTGGGCAGCGTGGCGAAGTCGAAGGCGCGGTCCGGGTTGCCCACGTTCATCATGATCTTGAACGGCAGCTTGGGCATGGACTCGATGGAGTTCTTCTGGATTTCGAAATCCAGCATGCCTTCGTAGATGAAGCCGGTATCGCCTTCGGCGCAGGACACGGTGACGTTCTGGCCGTCCTTGAGGACTTCCGTGGCGTTGCCGCAACCCACGATGGCGGGCACGCCCAGCTCACGCGCAATGATGGCGGCGTGGCAGGTACGGCCACCGCGGTTGGTGACGATGGCGCTGGCGCGCTTCATCACCGGTTCCCAATCCGGGTCGGTCATGTCGGAGACGAGCACGTCACCCGGCTGCACCTTTTCCATTTCCTTGATGGAGGTGACCACGCGCACCGGGCCGGAGCCTATGCGCTGGCCGATGGAACGGCCTTCGCAGAGCACCTTGCCCTTCTGCTTGAGCAGGTAGCGCTCCATGGTGCCCACGTTCTGGCGGCTCTTCACGGTTTCCGGACGGGCCTGCACGATGTAGAGCTTGCCGTCGTCGCCGTCTTTGGCCCATTCGATGTCCATGGGCGCGCCGTAGTGCTTCTCGATGATGAGGGCCTGCTTGGCCAGCTCTTCGATTTCAGCATCGGTGATGGAGAATTTGATGCGCTCGGCCTTGTCCACGTCCACGATCTGGGTGGACTTGCCGGCGGCACCGGTGGCGCCGTAGATCATCTTCTGGGCCTTGGAGCCCAGGTTGCGGCGCAGGATGGCGGGACGGCCCGCTTCCAGCGTCACTTTGTGCACATAGAATTCGTCAGGGTTCACGGCGCCCTGCACCACCATTTCGCCCAGGCCAAAGGACGAGGTGATGAAGACGGCGTCACGGAAGCCGGATTCGGTGTCCAGGGTGAACATCACGCCGGCGGCACCGGTTTCGGAGCGCACCATGCGCTGGATGCCGGCGGAGAGCGCGACCAGCTTGTGGTCGAAGCCCTGGTGCACGCGGTAGGCGATGGCGCGGTCATTGAACAGGGAGGCGAACACTTCGCGGATGGCGATCAGGACGTTGTCGATGCCGCGGATGTTCAGGAAGGTTTCCTGCTGGCCGGCGAAGGAGGCATCGGGCAGGTCTTCGGCGGTGGCGGAGGAACGCACGGCCACGGCGATGTTGTCGTTGCCGTTGGCGATCTTGGTGAAGGCCTCGCGCACTTCCTTCTCGAAGGACGGCAGCAGGGGGGTGTCGATGATCCACTGGCGGATCTGCTTGCCGGTCTCGGCCAGCTTGACCACGTCATCCACGTCCAGGGTCTCAAGGGCATCGTGGATGCGCTTGTTCAGGCCGCTCTGCTCGAGAAAGTCACGGTAGGCCTGGGCCGTCGTCGCGAAGCCGCCGGGGACGGACACACCGGCGTTGGCGAGGTTGCTGATCATCTCGCCCAAGGAGGCATTCTTGCCGCCTACTGTTTCGACATCGTGCTTGCCAAGTTCCTGAAACCAAATGACGGACGCTTCCAAGGTATGACTCCCTAGCATTACGAGGATGGTCGGCCGCTTTAGGCAGCCAAGCTTTTGATACGAAAGCGGATTTCCTTGTGGGGGACCGCTGTTCAGACCGGGGGATTGGACATACACTCAAGGGCTGGCCGACGGCCAAATCCCCTGCCCGGCTCCCGGTCCGAGGCGGGGCATTGTACTGAAAACTTCCGCAAATTGCTTGCGGAAAAGTGCCCCGGCAAGGGGTGCCCCGGCCTCCCAGGACTATCCATGAAACGCAGTATCTTCTTTATTTCCGACGGGACCGGCATCACCGCCGAGACCCTGGGCCACAGCCTGCTGTCCCAGTTCGAAGGCATACAGTTCGAAGAGCTGACCATCCCCTACGTGGACGATGTGGACAAGGCCTGGGCCGCCGTCAACGAGATCAACCGGGTGGCCGAGGCCGACAGCATACGCCCCATCATCATCGACACCATCGTCAACAAGGAGGTCCGGGAGGTCATCAGCAAGGCCAATGCCTTCATGCTGGACGTCTTCGAGACCTTCGTGGGCAAGCTGGAAACCGAGCTCTGCTCGAACTCGGTCAATACGGTGGGCAAGTCCCATTCCATCCTGAACAACCAGGCCTACAACATCCGTATCGACGCCGTTCACTTCGCCCTGGACAACGATGACGGCGCCCGCACCCGCCACTACGACAAAGCCGACCTCATCCTGACCGGGGTCTCCCGCTCCGGCAAAACCCCGACCTCGCTGTACATGGCCCTGCAGTTCGGCATCCACGTCGGCAACTATCCCCTGACCGAGGATGACTTCGACGACCTGCGCCTGCCCGGCGCCCTCAAGGAATACAAGAAGAAGCTCTTCGGCCTGACCATTGATCCCGAGCGCCTGTCCGCCATCCGCAACGAGCGCAAGGCCAACAGCCGCTATGCCTCCATACAGCAATGCGAAATGGAAGTGCGCGCGGTGGAGGCGCTGTTCAACAAGGAAGGCATTCCCTATATCAACACCACGCATCTGTCGATCGAAGAGATTTCGACGCGGATACTGGCGATGGCGGGAATAAAAAGAAGGCTGGTTTAAGAGCGTCGGCGTATCCGGAGGAGTAGCAGCACTCCCAGCAGGAAAGCACTGGCGGTGCCACCGCCACTCTCCCCCCCGGAAGACTTGGGGGGTGAAGTCGGCGAGGTCGGCACTGACGGCTCCCCGGGGCCGGGTACCGCATTAAAGTGTATGGCGACCTCTCCCTGGGTGTCGGACTGCCCCGCGACCTCGGTCGGGAACTCGTCACCCGTCTGGGAAACAACGATGCCGGCCGTGCCATCCACTGCATCCTGCCCGTGCAGCCTCACCCTGAACTCTCTCACCTCACCTGGCGCCAGCGTGCCCAGGTTGCAAACCTCATCCGTCGCGCAGGCGGCGACACTCCACTCCTCAACCGTCAGCGAGGAGGACAGGGTCAGGGCCAGTTGCACATCATTCGCCGCAACCGATGTCGAGCGGTTGAGTACACGCCCTATCACCCAGGCACGACCATGTGCACCAACAATTTCCTGCGTATAGCCCGACAGCTCAAGCGCCACATCCGGCAGTGCCGAAAACAGGAGGCGATGATGGCGCTCATCATTACCCGAGCGGTAATCAACCAGCCCAGTCACATACACCCTGGCTGAAAAATCGACATCCAGATTATC
>DASUXS010000474.1:0-2390 GCA_036377855.1 Moraxellaceae bacterium | reverse complement strand
CCTTGGTATGCGAGGGCAGCTTCTGGAAATCGCGCGCCATCTTGTCCAGGTCCAGGGCGGCCGGGCAATGCGAGGTGCTGGCTTTGTCCAGGGGACAGTTGCTGCACTGGTTGTTGCCGAGACGGGTCCATTCCGGGGCGTCGCCGGGAACCTTTTTCGGGTCGAAAAGACGGTCGAGGTCGACATTGAACTTGAGCTCGAGACCGTCGTCGAAAGTGAAGTAGTACTGAATGCTGGTTGTCATGTTTTTTTCTTGCGTTACTGCACAGGCAGTACGGGTCTTCCTCTGGCCAGAAAGGGCAATCCTGCCGCAGCGGCTGTGAGCGCTGCCGGATGCAAGGGCCCTAAGTTAAAGCAATTGCAAGGCACAGGCCAGTTGCGGCCATTACCTGCTGCGCCGCCGTTTTTACCGGCTCTTTTGTTCATTAACCAGACTCTCCCGCTCAATCCGATGCCACATTTGCGGTCATGTCGGCTGCCGGAGACAGGGTCTGCACCTGGCTATACGTGGCCACCGCCCGGCCGGTTGCGCAAAACCGTCAGAATCTGACGGAGCCTGACGGGGTGGGTCAGCCTCCTCCCCAACCCCGCCTCCCCATGCCCGGCCAAGCCGCCTGGCTGAACCTAATGACAGTGCTGTACAGGAGAACAGTATGCATGATAGGGTCAGCCATCGTCCTCAAGAGGAAGCGGTAAATGGAAGGCTTGACCACCCGCCAGGCGGAAATCCTGGACTTCATCCGCGAGAACATCGAGAACACCGGCATGGCGCCCACCCGCGCCGAGGTCGCCCTGCGTTTCGGCTTCAAGTCCAAGAACGCCGCCGCCGACCATCTGCGCGCCCTGGAGCAGAAAGGCTATCTGCGCCTGCATGCCGAACTCTCCCGTGGCATCCAGCTGCTGGACGCTCCCGAAGAGTCCGACCTCATCCCCATCATCGGCTCCGTCGCCGCCGGCCTGCCCATTGAGGCCATCGAAAACCACGACGAAGCCCTGCCCGTTCCCAAGGGCCTGTTTGCCAAACGTCCCACCTACCTGCTGCGCGTGAAAGGCGATTCCATGAAGGATGCCGGCATCCTGGAAGGCGATCTGATCGCGGTCTACAAGACCAGCATCGCGCGCAAGGGGCAGATCGTGGTGGCGCGGATTGAGAATGAGGTGACGGTGAAGTATCTGGACCAGGATGGCTCCAACATCAAGCTGGTGCCGGCGAATACGGATTATCAGCCCTTGATCATTTCGCCGGATGACATGGTGATTGAAGGGGTTTTTGTGGGGTTGATTCGGGATTCGTTTGGGGTGTGAACCCGCTGAGTCGCCACAGGGAAGTAGCACTCAATGAATTCATCAGTACTCGCCGTATTGCTGCTCCTGGGGCTGCTGCCGGCCATCATGATTCCCGTACGAACCATTCAGATTGCCAAGGGCAGTCTCACTAAAGGGGCTATCAGCGAAGGGCCTATTAATAGAGCCATCCTGCTTTATCTCCTGTTGATTCCGGGCTGGTTTCTGATCGGAAAAATAGGTTTTCAACTCTTTGCGGCAGGCTGTTCAGGAGAAGCCTGCACATTTACCCTGATCTGGCTTGTGCCTGTCGCTCTCCTGTATCTGGTATCCGAAGCGCTGATTTATATCGGCAAAAGAGGCATCTGATCCGGCCTTTTCACTGGGCACCCACCGCTTTTAATTCCATCCGTACGCTGATAACTACCGCTGTCCCTCACCCCTGCCCCTCTCCCGGAGGGAGAGGGGTTCAAGAGAAAAGCGCGCCCTGCGCGACACGCTTCACTGCTGTTGTTGCGTCTGCATCAACGCCGCCACATTCACCCGCGCATGCATCTGCTCGCCCCCACCACCCCGTCGCATCCCCCGCACCGGGCAGGCATCCAGATAGTCGAGGCCCACCGCCAGCTTGAGGTGGCGCTCCGGCCGATCGAGCTGGTTGGTCACGTCGAAGCTGTACCAGGCATCGCCCAGCCAGGCTTCGGCCCAGGCGTGGCTGGCCAGGTGGCCGCTGTCCTCGGTGTACAGGTAGCCGGACACGTAGCGCGCCGGCACGCCCAGGCTGCGGGCGCAGGCCAGGAACGCATGGGTGTGGTCCTGGCACACCCCGGCGCGCCCGGAAAAGGCCTCGGCGGCGGTGCTGTCGACCTGGGTGGCGCCCGGCGTGTAGGACATCTGCGCGTGCAGGCCGTGCATCAGGTCGACCAGGCCGTCGCGGTCATTGCGCCCGGCGCTGCTGGCGCGGGCGAACTCGCGCAGGGCGTCGTCGGCCTGGGTCAGGCGCGTGGTGCGCAAGTAGGGCAGCGCCGAACGGCTGTCGCGCTCGGACTCGCAGTGCTGGTCGATCTCCCCCTGGCCGCGCGCGCCGATCACCAGAGCCTCGTGCG